>CAMNOS010000022.1 GCA_946546925.1 uncultured Butyrivibrio sp. | reverse complement strand
ATGTTGTAATGAAGAAGTTCAAGAGAGCGGTGACAGATTCCGACACAGAGAACTGTGTCCGCTACGACAAGGAGAACAAGCCCGGAGTAGCCAATCTCATGAATATCTATTCTACGATCACCGGCAAGAGCTACGAGGAGATTGAGGAAGAGTTTGCAGGAAAAGGCTACGGAGTATTTAAGCCTGCAGTAGGAGAGGCAGTGCTTGAGACACTTAATCCTATCAGGGAAGAGGCCAAGCGCCTGATTGCAGACAAGGCTTATCTTGAGTCTGTTTACAAAGAAGGGGCTGAGAGGGCTTCCTATATTGCAAATAAGACATTGAGGAAGGTGTTCAAAAAGGTGGGATTTTACCAGCTGTAAAGCGGGCGTAACATAATTGTTTAATGATGAGGTATCCGGATGGAAGTTGATCCGGGTACCTTTTTTGCTGTCGGAACAGGCAGGTAAATGGGCACTTTCAAGGGATTAAAAGAGGATTTGAAAAAAATAAAAATAATTCTTGTAAACGCTTACATTACGTGATATAACAGAATTGTAAGAAAAGTGAAGCGGAAACGAAATGTAAGCAATTACATAAACTTAAGGGAAGTCTTATGAACTGCTTACATAAACGGCACGCAAAAGAAGGTTATCTTAGGAGGCAGATTTGATGGAACTTTTGAACTACGAGGTACTCAAAAAGTCAGGGTATGAGGGTTATGTACTTGAGGATGCACCTATAAGGGTGCTTCAGTTTGGCGAAGGCAACTTTATGAGAGCCTTCGTAGATTATTTCTTTGATATCAGCAATGAGAAGGCCGGCTTCAATGGCAAGGTCGCTCTTGTTCAGCCGATTTCCATGGGACTTACAGAGCTTGTCAACAAGCAGGAAGGTCTTTACACATTATATCTAAGGGGAAGTGAGAACGGACAGAAGGTTGATGCTAAGAGAGTTATTTCTGCCTGTGACTGCTGCCTGAACCCATATGACAAGGCAGATTACGACAGAATGATGCAGATCGCTGAGAGCGATGAGCTGGACATCATTGCTTCCAACACAACAGAGGCAGGAATTGCTTATGATCCTGCATGCAACTTTGAGGATGTGCCTGCTGCAAGTTTCCCGGGAAAGCTCACTCAGGTTCTTTACAGAAGATTTAAGGCGGGCAAGAAGGGCATTGTTGTTCTTTCCTGCGAACTTATAGACAACAACGGTAAAGAGCTCCTTAAGTGCGTCAACCAGTACATCGACCAGTGGAAGCTGGAAGAGGAGTTCAAGAACTGGGTTAACAACGATAACATTTTCTGCTCAACACTTGTTGACAGAATTGTACCCGGAAGGATCCGTGATCCCAAGGAAGTTGAGAAGCTTGAGGCTGAGAACGGCTATCACGACGAACTCATCGATGTTGGTGAAATCTTCGGCGTATGGATCATTGAAGGACCTGAGGGACTTGAGGACAGACTTCCCTTCAAGAAGGCAGGTGTCAATGTTCATGTTGTTCCCGATGTTATGCCTTACAAGCACCGCAAGGTGCGCATCCTCAACGGCGCACACACAGGTTTCGTACTTGGCGCTTACCTTGCAGGTCAGGATATCGTTCGCGACTGCATGCAGAACGAGAACATCGCAGGTTTCATGAACAAGATGCTCAGCGAGGAGGTTATCCCTACACTGACTGACCACCTTGATGAGAACGACCTCAACGAGTTCGCAGCAGCAGTTAAGGACCGCTTCAACAATCCTTTTGTAAACCACGAGCTTATGAGCATTTCCCTCAACTCCACAAGTAAGTGGAAGGCAAGGAACATGCCCTCATTCCTGCAGTACATTGAGAAGAACGGCAAGCTCCCTGTATGCCTTACAATGTCTCTTGCAGCATATATTGCTTTCTATTCAAGTGATGTTCAGGAACTCACTGATAAGGGACTTGTATGTAAGAGACCTGCAGGTAACACCTACACTGTAAGCGATGACAGATGGGCACTCGAGTTCTTCTACGATCACAGAAACGACTCCGAGGAGGACCTTGTAAAGGCTGTTCTTGGAAATGAGAAGATGTGGGATCAGGATCTCAACAAGATCGAAGGCCTCACAGATGCCGTAGTTGCAGATCTTAAGATGATCCACACAGAGGGCGCTGAGAAGGCTTACGCAAGCTGCCTGTAATGGCCCTGGGGGACGGAGTCAAGGGGTCATTTCCGGCCGCGATGAAAAAGATGTTGCTGATGAGAAGTATCATTGGCAACATCTTTTTTGCGCTGAAAAGAAAACTGGGTATTGACCACAAACTGGTTTTAGGTTATAGTTTGCTTGTTGCGGAAAACGTTTTCCTAAAGGAGAATTATAATGAACAGAAGTGCCATATATCACAGAATGTCAGAACAGTACTGCTATTGTCTAGATAATGACCACCTGATAATCAATATCAAAACAGGATATGATGTCGATAAAGTGTTTATCATATACGGCGACCCCTACGAGGCGGGGATTATGGGCGGAAACGAGCGCTGGAGCGGAAAAAGAGAAGAAATCTGCTTCAAGAAGAGATTAAAGGATCACATATGGTGGACCACAACTTTAGTGCCCCTGTACAAGAGATGCAAGTATTACTTCGAAATTCAGAGCGGCGATGAGTGCATGTACTTCTTTGAGGATGGTTTTTACACAGAAGAGGAGATGAACCAGGAGGGCAAGACTCTTTCATATTTTATAATGCCCTGGATGAACTTTGCGGACGTCTGCAGAACCCCTGCCTGGGTAAATGATACGGTGTGGTATCAGATCTTTCCCGAGAGATTCTGCAACGGGGATCACAGCATAGATCCTGAAGGCGTAATGGAATGGCAGACAGGAGAGGTTGGATTCCATGACTACTACGGCGGAGATATAAGGGGAATAAGAGATAAGATCCCTTATCTTAAGAAACTTGGCATTACCGGCATTTATCTCAATCCCATATTTGAGGCCCACAGTAACCACAAATACAACACCAGAGATTACAGGAAGGTGGATCCTCACTTTGGCACCAACGAGGACCTTAGGGCCCTGGTAGACGAGGCACATGCAGCCGGAATAAGAGTGATGCTGGATGCGGTTTTCAACCACACAGGATCAGATCATCCCATGTGGCTGGACATCCAGGAAAAGGGACAGGAATCTGAATACGCCGACTGGTACATGATAAACAAGTGGCCTGTTGAGCATGGACGCGACACAAGAGACGGCAGATACTATTCTTTTGCCTTTGCTGAGTACATGCCAAAGCTCAACACCAACAACCCTGCGGTTCAGGAGTACCTTCTTGATATCATCAGATTCTGGATCGAGACCTTTGACATTGACGGACTTCGCTTTGACGTGGGGAACGAAATTTCCCACTCATTCCTCAAGGCCATCAGATACATGACAAGCCATATGAAGGATGATTTCTATCTTCTGGGCGAGATCTGGCACGACTCCATTTCGTGGCTTCAGGGAGATGAGTATGACTCTGTCATGAACTATCCCCTGACAACTGCCATAGCGGATTTCTGGGTCTACAAAAACCGCGGCAGAGAGACCTTTGAATACGATATAAACAGGTGCTTCACCATGTACTACTCACAGGTTAACGACGTGCTCTTTAACCTCCTGGATTCTCACGACACCAACAGGCTTCTGGACAAGGCACAGCACAACATAGATGTTTTTTACCAGCAGCTGGCAGTTCTTTTTACAATGCCGGGAAGCCCCTGCATCTATTACGGAACCGAAGTTGCCATGGACGGGTCCTTTGACCCGGACTGCCGCAGATGCATGCCATGGGATGAGATTGATGCAGGTAAAAGAGCTGATGAACTCACTGAGATGAAGAACCTCATCGCAATGAGGCACAGGCTGCAGTCCTGCAAGAGCAGGAATTTCCACTTCCCCAATGATGTACCCGGGGACAGGGTGATTTCTTATCTCAAGATCGGGGAGAATGAGACAATCGGGGTATACCTCAACTGTGAGGAAGCGGATGTAACAATAGAGTGCTCTGAGTTCTCGGAAGTTGTTTATTCCCGCAAGTGGAATAAGGGTGAAGATGGAAGCGGAGTGCTGGAAAAAGATGGTATTTTGATCGTGAGGAAATAACATTAGAGAGACACCTGGAGACACCGTCCCCGTTGTCTCCAGGTATCCCGTTTTTTTGTTGACATTGACCTTGAAATTGCGTTATATTATAATAACTTGTGTAAAATTTTAGCCCAATCAAAGGGGGTATCTTACTTATGGTCTGCAGTATGACTGGTTTTGGCAGAAGTGAGGTCACGGAAGGTCAGCGCAAGTATGTAGTTGAACTTAAATCCGTCAACAACAGATATCTTGATATGAATATCAAGATGCCCAAGAAGTTCAACGCATTTGAAGCAGCTATTCGCTCAGAACTCAAGAACTATATGAAGCGTGGCAAGGTAGATGTATTTATCAGCTACGAAGATTTCTCTGAATCAGAATCCAAGGTTAAATATAATAAGGCCATTGCAGGTGAGTATTATGCGTATCTCAAGGAGATGGCAGAAGACTTTGGTCTTGACAACGATGTAAGGATTTCAGTACTTTCCAGATTTCCCGAGGTCTTTACCATGGAGGAAGAGGAACTTGATGAAGAAGAGGTCTGGGGCGGCATCAAAAAAGCCCTTGATCAGGCAGGCAGCCAGTTCCTTGAGTCCAGAAAGAGAGAGGGGCAGTTCCTTTGCCAGGATCTTTTTGAAAAGCTCGATGGAATGAAGGAAAATGTTGAATATATCACAGTAAGATCCCCGGAGATCATCGAAGAGTATAAAGCAAAGCTTCGGGAGAAGATACAGGATCTCTTAGAAGACAAGCAGGTAGACGAGAATCGTCTTGCCATGGAAGTTACTCTCTATGCGGACAAGATCTGCGTTGACGAGGAGCTGACAAGGCTTCGCAGTCATATTGAGGCGACCAGAGATACATTAAAAGAGGGCGACGACAAGGACGGAATCGGAAGAAAGCTTGATTTCCTTGCTCAGGAGATGAACAGAGAGGCCAATACCATCCTCTCCAAGTCCACCGACCTGAAAATTTCTGACAGAGGCATAGCACTTAAGACAGATATAGAAAAGGTAAGAGAGCAGATTCAAAACATAGAGTGATATGGATTTTCAAAGTCATACACATCAGTGCTTGCACTAAGATGTGCATGACCTTTATATCACTCAAAAGTAAATCATTCAACTATATTTTTTTCTATTCAACATGAGGAAGCATCACATGACCAGTCATAAAGGCATCATCATAGTTGTATCCGGATTTTCCGGCGCCGGCAAGGGAACCATAATGAAGGAACTTATCTCCAGGTATGATGATTATGCTCTTTCGGTATCGGCTACCACGAGAGACCCAAGACCCGGCGAAGAGCACGGAAGGGAGTATTTCTTTGTCAGCAACGAAGAGTTCGAGAAGCTGATCAGTGAGAACGGGCTCATAGAGCATGCAGGCTATGTCAATCACTACTACGGGACTCCCAGGAAATTTGTGGAAGATAAGCTAAACGAGGGCAAGGACGTCATCCTCGAAATAGAGATACAGGGAGCTCTTCAGATCAGAGAGCAATATCCTGATGCGGTTCTTTTATTCGTAATGCCGCCGTCAGCCAAGGCCCTCAGGGAGAGACTTGTCGGCAGAGGAACAGAGGACCTTGATGTAATTGAGAAGAGGCTTAAGAGAGCACAAGAAGAGTCTGTCGGAATAGAGAAGTACGATTACATTGTTATCAATGATGATCTTGATGAGTGCGTTGAAAGGGTACACGGAATAATCCGCGCTGCCCATGCCGCTCCTTCAAGAAATCTTGATTTTATAAACACTATCAGAAAAGAGCTTAATGAGTTATAATTGCATTAGCTTTGATATGCGGCCCGACCGCAGGAAAGGAACAAAATGATACACCCATCTTATGTAGACCTTATGAACGTAGTTAATAAGGAAGTTGAAGAGGGCGAGCAGCCCGTAATCAACTCAAGATATTCTGTAGTTATGGCTACTGCCAAGAGAGCAAGACAGATCATCGCAGGTGATGAGCCCATGGTAAGGGTTAAGGACAAGCAGAAACCCCTCTCTATCGCAGTTGATGAGATGAACCAGGGACAGCTGCGCATCCTCACTGATGAAGAGAAGGCAGCACTTGAGGCGGGAGAGAACTCCTCAGAGTTTATTGAGGAAGATGACACAGAGAACGAATAATCATGAAGATTCTTTTTGTATCACTTGGATGTGACAAAAACAGAGTTGACAGTGAAGTGATGCTGGGGCTTCTTTCAAGCAGAGGTCACAGCTTTACTGATGATGAGGAAGAGGCAGAAGCAGCAGTTGTTAACACCTGCTGCTTTATTGGTGATGCCAAACAGGAGAGTATCGACACCATAATCGAACTGGGGCAGCGCCGCATTAACGGGCAGCTCAAGGCTCTCATCGTGACCGGGTGTCTTGCCCAGCGCTATCAGGATGAGATATTAAAAGAGATTCCTGAGGTGGATGAGATCATCGGAGTGACTTCCACAGAGAGTATTGTCAGGGCTATCGATGAGACGATAGAGAGAAATGAGCTCTTTTCCCATAACAGGCACTTTGATGATGTGAACAGAGCACCCGTGGGCGGACAGAAGAGAGTCATAACTACAGGAGGCCTCTTTGACTATCTCAGGATTGCAGAGGGGTGTGACAAGCACTGCACTTACTGCATCATTCCCAGAGTCAGAGGTAACTACAGAAGCGTTCCCATGGAAGATCTCTTAAGGGAAGCAAAAGCTCTGGCAGATGAAGGGATAACGGAGCTGCTCGTCGTTGCACAGGAGACAACTGTTTACGGCACCGATATCTACGGCAGGAAGGCGCTTCCGGAGCTTCTTCACAAGCTCTGTGAGATAGAGGGCTTTAAATGGATAAGAGTGCTGTACTGTTATCCGGAGGAGATTGATGACGAGCTTATAGAGTGCATCAAGAGCGAGCCCAAGATATGTAATTATCTTGATCTTCCAATTCAGTCAGGTTCAGACAGGATCCTCAGACTGATGGGCAGAAAGACGAGTAACGCCGAGATAAGAGACCTCGTAAGGCACCTTAGAGAAGAGATTCCTGATATCTGCCTTCGGACTACTCTTATAAGCGGATTCCCTTCAGAAACTGCCGATGATCACAGACAGACCATGGAGCTGGTAAGGGATCTTAGGTTTGACAGGCTCGGGGTATTTAAATATTCCCAGGAGGAGGACACGCCGGCAGCTGCAATGCCGGATCAGGTTGCTGAGAGGACCAAGACTCTTCGCAGGAACAAGCTGATGAAACTGCAGCAGGAAATCGCTTTTGAGGCCGCGGAGAATATGGTGGGCAGGACTGTAAGCGCGGTAATCGAGGGCAGGATCACTGACGCAGATGATACAGATGGTTTTTCTTATGTGGCAAGGACCTACAAGGATGCACCGGACATTGACGGGTATCTTTTTATTACCGGGGTGAAGAGGGAACTCATGACGGGGGATTACGTCGAGGTCCTGATAACCGGATCCAATGAATATGATTTAATAGGAGAGCTGAGAGATGAATTTACCGAATAAGTTGACTGTATGCAGAGTAGTACTGATTCCTTTTTTTGTATTCTTTCTTTTAAATGACGCGAGAAACCCCTATTTCAAGTGGGTTGCTCTTGCAATATTCATTGTTGCCTCACTTACAGATCTCTTCGACGGCAAGATCGCCAGAAAGTATAACCTTGTAACGGATTTTGGAAAGTTCATGGATCCCCTTGCGGACAAGCTTCTTGTCTGCAGCGCAATGATCGGCCTCATAGAGCTTGGCAGAATTGAGGCATGGATTGTTATCGTTATCATCGCCAGAGAGTTCATCATCAGCGGATTCAGACTTATCGCTGCCGACAACGGCAGAGTTATCGCCGCCAGTTACTGGGGCAAATTCAAGACAACCTTCCAGATGTTTATGGTCATCCTTATGATCTGTAATCTGGAATTTACACCTTTCCCGCTCATCACACAGGTACTTAAGTGGATAGCCCTTGTGCTTACCATTGTTTCGCTTGTGGATTACCTTATCAAGAATAAGGACGTTATGAGCGGACCGTTTTAATATTTAGGAGTTTTAATGAGTAAGGATTTAGATTTAATTGATATTACCAGGAAGGATGCGGACGTGCAGGTCAGATATGACGAGTCCGGCCTTGATGAGAGGATAATAAGGGCAGTGACAGACATGGGCTTTGAGTTCATGTCTCCGATTCAGAATGCTGCCATCCCTGTGATGATGGAGGGAAAAGACATCATCGGTCAGGCCCAGACCGGAACGGGCAAAACTGCTGCATTTGGGATTCCGATCTTACAGAAGGTGGATCCTGACAACAGGCATCTGCAGGCGGTAGTTCTTTGCCCCACAAGAGAGCTTGCGATGCAGGCTGCAGATGATATAAGGGATTTTGCCAAGTATATGTCGGGAATCAAGGTCCTTCCCGTATACGGCGGACAGGACATCTCAAGGCAGATCAAGGCACTCTCACAGGGTGTCCAGATTGTTGTGGGAACCCCCGGAAGAGTTATGGATCATATGAGAAGGCATACCATGAAGCTTGGGGACGTTAAGGTTCTTGTCCTTGATGAAGCTGATGAGATGCTGGATATGGGCTTTAGGGAGGATATAGAGACCATCCTCAAGGGAATGCCCGATGAGAGGCAGACAGCACTTTTTTCTGCAACAATGCCGGAGCCTATACTCCAGATAACGAGAAAGTATCAGAAGAATGCCAGATTTATCAAGATGATGCCCAGGGAGATAACTGTGGCAGCTATTGAGCAGGCATACTACAGGGTACCTCAGAAGATGAAGGAAGAGGTGCTCACAAGACTTATGGATTACTACAATCCCGCCAGAAGTCTTATTTTCTGCAATACCAAGAGAATGGTTGATCAGCTCTCTGAGAGCCTGAAGGGCAAGGGATATCTCTGCGACGGGCTTCACGGAGATCTTTCGCAGAATCAGCGCGACACTGTCATGAATCTCTTCAGAACAGGCAGGATCAACATCCTGATCGCCACAGATGTTGCTGCAAGAGGCATTGATGTGAGCGGTGTCGAAGCGGTGTTCAACTTCGATATTCCTGAGGACAACGAGTACTATGTTCACAGGATCGGGCGTACAGGTCGTGCAGGCAGAAGCGGCAAGAGCTTTACCCTTGTCGGCGGCCGTGAGATGTACAAGCTCCGTGAGATCGAGAAGGTCTGCCACACCAGGATAGAGGAGAGGCGCGTTCCCAGTGCCAAAGAGATCACAAGAGCCAAGTCTCAGAAAGTTTTTGCTGAGGTTATAGATATCATAGAGAGTGGTGACATCACCCAGACACTTGAATTTGTTAACAAAAAGGTTGAAGAGGGTGAGTATACTGCAGAGCAGCTCGCAGCGGGCTTCATGAAGCTCAAGATGGGCGCTGACCTTGAGGACATCGTACTTTTCGAGAAAAAAGAGTCTAAGAGGGACCGCTACAGAAGAAGCGGCGAGAGGCTTGAGAGAAGAAAGCGCGATGAAAATTCACGCGATCCAAAGGGGAGAAAACGCGATGAAAACGCCCGCGATTCAAGGGGCAGAAAGCCCGATGACAACAGGCGCGATGCCAAGGGCAAAAAGCGCGATGATGCTGCAGCAAGTACAAGAGGCAAAAAGCGTGATGAAGCCCTTCGCGATGTAAGAGGCAAAAAGCACAGCAAGGATGCATCTGTAGCAAAGAGCGACAGCAGAAACAGGATATCTACTGGTCT
Organism: uncultured Butyrivibrio sp.; assembly: GCA_946546925.1. Lineage (GTDB taxonomy): Bacteria > Bacillota > Clostridia > Lachnospirales > Lachnospiraceae > Butyrivibrio. Next base: position 15,594 of record CAMNOS010000022.1, on the reverse strand, counting down.
TGATATAGGGGACCTCGAGGAACTTAAATCAATTTACAGAAAGTCTTCGGAGAAGACTGCAAACACCCGCCCTGAGAGGAAGTACTCCAAGAGGTCCTCTGATCAGATTGAAAATGTTGGCCGCATCAACATTAAGGGCGAGGGCTCCACAAAAGCCTGGTATGTCGGAGAGGACTCTGACACAATGAATATTTCAAAGGCCGAGAAGAAAAAGGTCAAGGCGCAGAACAAAAAGAGAAGTCTTGACTATCTTCAGGATATGAGCGACCTTGTTATGGAGAGCTTCGGAAAGCGTAAGAACAGGGAGAAGAAATGACTGTTACAGGAGATCACAGATCCGGTAAAAGTTCAAATGGTAATCTGAATCGTGTAAGAGCCAAGGTGTTCAACATGGTCAGCACGGGTGTCATTGATGAACCGATAAACCGCTTTTATGATATCCTCAGCATTGTAGCTCTTTTGCTCAACCTGTTCTCGGCATTTGCGATCACATTTGACTATTTGGAGGAGCACTATAAGTGGCTCCTCCTTGCTATTGAATCGGTTACTGTATTTTTCTTTGCAATAGATTACTTCCTGCGTCTCTTTTCTGCAAACGGGCTCTATCCTGAGCTCAGCGTCGGAAAAGCCGAACTTAAATATGTTCTGTCTTTTGCGGGAATAATAGATCTCTTATCCTTTCTTCCATATTACCTTCCGATATTCTTTCCTGCCGGAGGAGCTGTATTCAGGCTCTTCAGGGTAGCAAGGATTCTCAGGCTGTTTCGGATCAATTCCTATTACGACCAGCTGAATGTCATAACCGAAGTTATTGTGTCCAAAAAGCAGCAGCTTATGGCTTCTGTATTCATAATTCTGATCCTTATGATGGCATCGAGCCTTTGTATGTATTCGGTAGAGCACACTGCCCAGCCTGATGTTTTCCAGAATGCCTTTTCAGGCATATGGTGGGCCACTTCAACGCTGCTGACTGTAGGATACGGGGATATTTATCCCATGACCACCCTTGGTAAACTCCTTGGGATCGTCATAAGCTTTCTTGGCGTTGGAATGGTTGCAATCCCGACGGGTATTATTTCTGCCGGATTTGTCGAGCAGTACCAGAAGCTCAAGACTTTGGGACAATACGCCGAGGAGGAGAACCTGCATTTTATCAGGATCAGACTTAAGAATAATGACAAGTGGGCAGATAAGAAGATAGCAGATATAGGAATTCCCCACGATGCTCTCATCGTGGCTCTTCAGAGGGGCGACGAAACGGTTATCCCAAGGGGAGATACAATCCTCAAAGCGGATGATATCCTTGTCATGTGTGCGGAGAAGGTCAAAGACATCCAGCCGATCGATCTCAAGGAGATAACGATTGGGGAGGGACATTCGTGGAACGGAGTTGCAATCAGGAACCTGGATATTTCACGGCAGAGCTACATCTTTATGATCCGAAGGCGCGGAAGAGCCATCATACCCAAGGGAAATCTGGTCATAAAGGCCGGAGACATCGTACTGATTTATGAGAAGCATCCCTCAAAAGTGTCGTTTTAACCTTTAAGAATTATTTTTTTGCCGGGAGCTGGCCCGAGCGGACTAAGTAAGATAATATACTGCCATTATATGAGGAGACAGACGTTGACAGATTTACGTGATATAGAACTTAAAAAGAGAGTGCTTGAAGATACGGAGCTGTTTGTCCTTGATCTGGACGGCACTTTTTATCTTGGCAACGATATTATTGACGGAGCTCTTTCATTTCTGGAAGCGGTTAAAAGAGCAGGTAAGAGATATATCTTTTTTACCAATAATTCATCTACATCGCCAAAGCTCTATATCGACAAGCTCTCGAAAATGAACTGTCACATCTCACGGGACATGATAATGACAAGCGGGGATGTGATGACCGGATTTCTCAAAAAGAATTACCCGGGGAAAAGCGTCTATCTTCTCGGGACGCCGGCTCTTGAGGATAGCTTCAAAGAGGCGGGAATAGATCTTTTTGTCCCTGAGAGGACTGCATCTGATGCTGCTTCTAATGCAGAGTGCGGGACGATTCCCGATGTTGTTGTTGTGGCATTTGATAAGACGCTGACCTATGAGAAACTCTCAAATGCCTGTGTATATATTATGCAGGGTGCAGAGTTTCTTTCAACTCACCTTGATATAAACTGTCCTGTGCCGGGAGGCTTCATTCCGGACAGCGGAGCCATCTGCGCAGCTATTGAACTATCCACAGGGATCAGCCCCAGGTTTGTCGGCAAGCCCTTTGAGGAGACCGTTGAGATGGTTGTTGATGCAACAGGAGTTGATAGGTCAGGGATAGCTTTTGTTGGAGACAGGATATATACTGATGTTGCCTGCGGAGTCAACAACGGGGCGATGGGAGTACTTGTTCTTACCGGAGAATGCAGCCTTGAAGATGCAGAGAAGTCCGATGTCAGGCCGGATGTAATCTTCGATTCGATTAAAGAGATGGGGGAACTCTTGTAAAGTGCAAACAGATGTTCTATAATCATTTTATCTAAACTGTTTGTCAGGGGGAACTATTTTGATAGCTTATGTGAATGGTATTTTGGAGAGTATTGAGGAGGGCAATGCCGTCATTGATGTCGGCGGAGTAGGAATCAATGTCAATATTTCGGGATCCACCATGGACAGAATGCCGGGTGTGGGAGAGGCGGTCAGGCTCTACACCTACACCAGTGTCAAGGAGGATTCTTTTTCTTTGTTCGGATTTCTGTCGAGGGATGAGCTTTCATTGTTCAAGATGCTCATTACAGTCAACGGCATTGGTCCCAAGGCAGGTCTCTCGATCCTGTCGGTCATGACTCCGGACGATCTGCGATTTGCGATCATGTCAGGAGATACCAAGGCTATATCATCTGCTCCCGGAGTTGGCAGGAAGACTGCCGAGAGGATAACCTTAGAGCTTCGCGACAAGCTCAAGGTTACACAAGAGGATATGCTAAGACCCTCAGGAGTTGTTACACTCGATGACCTGACAGGCGGCGAAGCATCTGCAAGAGATGAGGCTGTTGCCGCACTTGTGGCACTTGGCTACAACAGCACAGATTCTATGAAGGCAGTTCGCAAGGTCATCAAGGCGGATGAGAGCGCAGCCTCAGACACAGAGGCACTCTTAAAGCTCGCCCTGAAAGAGCTGTTAGCCTTTTAGGATTAGTGCAGGCACCACACCTTAGGACCAGAGAAAGGGACGATACATGGAGAAACGTAAGATCCAGACAACTGCAAGGAGCCTTGATGCCCAGGCAGGTGCTGAGGACGTCAGAATAGAGGGTTCACTTCGCCCCAAGACATTAAACAGTTACATCGGTCAGAAGAAGATCAAGGAGAGCCTTAAGATTTATATCGAGGCAGCCAAGAAGAGAGGTGACAGCCTTGACCATCTTCTCTTTTACGGACCGCCCGGACTTGGTAAGACCACGCTTGCTTCCATCATTGCGACAGAGATGGGAGTCAATATCAAGATAACTTCAGGTCCTGCCATTGAGAAGCCGGGAGATATGGCGGCAATACTCAACAACCTTAAAGAGGGCGATGTTTTATTCGTTGATGAGATCCACAGATTGAACCGCCAGGTGGAAGAGGTCCTGTACCCCGCAATGGAGGACTTTGCCATAGATATCATGATCGGAAAGGGACCCACTGCGAGGTCTATAAGGCTTGACCTTCCAAGGTTCACCCTGATCGGTGCGACCACCAGAGCCGGAATGCTCTCAGCTCCTCTTCGGGACAGATTTGGCATGATCCACAGGATGGAGTTCTATGAGATCGATGAACTGTGCAGCATTATCATGCAGTCAGCGAAAGTTCTTGGAGTTGAGGTGGATCATAAGGGCGCTGTAGAGATGGCAAGGCGAAGCCGCGGGACACCGAGACTTGCCAACAGGATACTGAAGAGAGTAAGGGACTTTGCCCAGGTCAGGTTTGACGGGCGGATCACCGAGGAGGTCGCCGTGACAGCCCTTGATCTCATGGATGTCGACAGAATGGGACTTGATCATACAGACAGGAATCTGCTGATGACCATGATAGGTAAGTTTGGCGGAGGACCTGTCGGCCTTGATACACTTGCAGCTGCCATAGGAGAGGATGCCGGAACGATAGAAGACGTCTATGAGCCTTATCTTATCAAGAACGGTTTTATCAACAGAACCCCGCGAGGCCGCGTTGTTACCAAGGATGCATATCATCATTTGGGGCTTGAAATGGACGATGACTCCGATATATAATTTGTGATATATAGGTGGTTGAGAGGAGTTATTTTTGCCACTATTATTAAAATGACGTGGGAGAATATTATGGCATCTAAGACAGATACCGAAGTTATCATCGGGGGTAAGGTTTACACACTTAGCGGATACGAGAGCGAGGAATACCTTCAGAAGGTTGCCTCATATATTAACAACAAGATAGCTGAATACAACAAGATTGACGGGTTCAAGAGGCAGCCCATAGATACGCAGAATGTTCTTTTGCAGCTCAACATCGCAGATGATTATTTCAAGGGCAAGAAGCAGATCGAGATGATGGAGGAGCAGCTTGCTGAGAAAGAGAAGGAACTCTACGATATCAAGCATGAGCTCATAACCACTCAGATCAAGCTGGAGACGGCTGAGAAGAACGGCAAGAGCCTTCAGACCAAGCTCGATGAGTCCTCCAAGAGGATAATCCAGCTTGAGACACAGATGAAATCAGGTAGGAAGTAATAATCTAAAGGGCTGTCTTAGGACGGCCTTTATATTTTTAAACTATGAAAAAAGTAGAATTGTTGTCACCGGCAGGTGGCTATGAAACAATGGTCGGCGCTTTCAATGCGGGCGCATCGGCTGTATATCTGGGGGGATCTAAATTTGGCGCAAGGGCCTATGCCGATAATTTCGACAGGGACGAGGTTCTTGACGCGATAGTCTATGCACATCTCCATGATAAAAAAATATATATGACAGTCAACACTCTTGTTAAGGAGTCAGAGTTTTCGCAGCTCTATGATTTCATGCTGCCATATGCTGAGAAAAAGCTTGATGGTGTTATCGTTCAGGACCTGGGGGTAGCAAGGCTCATAAGGAAGGAATTTCCGGAGATCGAGCTTCATGCCAGCACTCAGCAGACGGTTACCGGGGTATATGGTGCCAGACTCCTCAAAGAGAGAGGCTATACCAGGGTTGTACCCGCAAGGGAGCTGTCTCTTGATGAGATGAGAGCCATAAGACAGAAGGCCGGAATAGAAGTTGAGGCCTTTATTCATGGTGCCATGTGCTACTGTTATTCGGGAGCATGCCTTTTTTCAAGCGTATTGGGAGGAAGAAGCGGCAACAGAGGCAGGTGCGCACAGCCCTGCAGACTTCCCTACAGACTAAGCGGCAGAGGCAAAGAGATTTATCTGCTCTCCCTCAAGGATATGAGTACGATTGGCATGATTCCTGAGCTTATAGAGGCGGGCATTGATTCCTTCAAGATAGAGGGAAGGATGAAGAGAGCTGAGTACTCTGCCGGTGTGACAGCTCTTTATCGCAAATATATAGACAGATATTACGAGAACCCCAAAGCAGAATACTCTGTTTCCAAAGAGGATATGGAGATCCTTGGAAATCTCTATCAGAGAACAGGCATAAGCGACGGGTATTACCACAGACACAATGATAAGTCCATGGTTACCATTTCTTCGCCGGCATATAATAAGACTTCCGATGAGATACTGACAGATGTTCACGACAGGTTCCTGTCGGGCCGGCTAAAGCACAGATGCGAGATTTATTGCGAGCTCGTTCTTGGGCAGAAGATACGTCTGTCGATGACGGTGTACAGAGGAGATGAAATTGTATATGAAGAAGTCTGCGGAAGCGAGGTTCAGGCTGCATCCAGGCGTCCGATGGACGAAGATATGATTAAAAAGCACCTCGGCAAGCTGGGGAATACTTCTTATGAAGCTTCTTCCATCGATGTCAGAATAGACGACGGCGGGACGGGAAGCGGAATATTTGTGGCTGTAAGTGAACTCAATGAACTGAGAAGGCAGCTTGCAGACAGGATGGATGAGAGGCTGATGGAGCTTTCATCATCAAGCGGTGAGTCTTCCAAGATCAATCTTTCGGGTGTTACACATTTTACCGATTACGGAATTTATGACAGGGGTGAGAGCGGGCTTACAGGCGATAACGGCGGCGCGGACTTCACTTCAAGGCTGCAGGTTCTTGTCAGCACAGAGCCTGTGCTTTCTTTAGTCTGTGACCTCTTTTCATCATGCTCCATACAAAGAGTTTATGTGGACAGCAATGTCTTTTTATCAATGAATGATGACCTGAAAGCAAGGCTAAGAAAGGCTTCCGCTGATAACTCTGTGAGCCTCTATGCAGCACTTCCCTACATCACAAGGCAGGAGCAGTGGGATGGAACCAGGGAGGTACTGGACGTAGCAGAAAGACTTGAGGACTACGGCTTTGACGGAGTTCTGGTACGCAATCTGGAACAGCTTTCCATATTGAGAGATAACGGATATCGTAAGGGAATCATACTGGACTACGGTGTATATGTCTGGAACAGAGAGTCTGCACTTGAGATACTTGACTTCAACAGACCTTCAGAGGGCTTTGCTACGGGCGGCATATGTGCTCCGTATGAGCTTAATTTCAGGGAAGTAAGTAAGATGGCTAAAGCTGTCAGAAGTGTTGTTAATCTTCCCATAAGCTATTGCATCTATGGTTACCTTCCCATGATGATAAGCGCCGGCTGCATCAAAAAGACCACTTCCGGCTGCAGCGGAAGGCTCCATGAGCTGCACACGGAAAGTGCAGCCCTGACAGATAGGATGAACAACACTCTCAAGGTGACCTGTAACTGCAGAAGCTGCTACAACATAATCTGGAATGCTCTTCCAACGTCCCTGCACAGGAACCTTGACAGGATCATGAATGAAGAGCAGCTATCCGGCTTCAGGGTGGATTTTACTGTGGAAGATGCAGGCAGGTGCAGACAGGTACTTGAATATTATGACAGGAGGCTTAAGGGGCTTGGCGCTGAGGATGTTTTTCCGGAGGGCAGTTATACTGCCGGACACTTTAAGCGCGGAGCAGAGTAAGCACGATGAAATTATATGTAACAGAGATATCTAAATATGTGATAGATGCTTTTCTCCTTGCTTATGTGATCGCAGGTTTCTATACATTTAAGTTTAAGACCGAGAAGAAAAGAAAAGGACTGTACATCTTTCAGATAATCTGCATGTTTGCAGTGCAGTCTTCCTGCTTTATCCAGATAATTGCCAGGACTGGCAAGCCGGTCTATCTGTTTTTCTTTGCCTTTCAGATTGTGATATTCGCATCGGTCCTGATGCTTTTTTACGTCATCTATCCTGAAGGCAACAGGCTTCTTATCAACAACACCTGCTTGCTTCTGATGATAGGGCTCATCATCATTACAAGACTGTCCTATGACCGGGCAGTCAAGCAGTTCTTTATCATAACCGCATCGTTTATAATCGGATTCTTTATTCCGGAGATAATCTACAGATTTGACTTTCTCAAGAAGCTTACCTGGGTCTATGCGGGGGTCGGGATAATGGCCATAGGTGCGGTGCTTTTGTACGGAGCCGCTACCAACGGATCCAAGATAACTTTTACTCTTGCAGGCATAACTTTCCAGCCCTCGGAAGCTGTTAAGGTGCTGTTCCTGTTTTTCATGGCAGGAGCACTTGTTGAGGCAAAAGAGCTATGGCAGCTCTTTTTGCTCTCTGTCGTTGCGGCGGGGCATGTGATAATCCTGGTTTTATCCAAGGATCTGGGAAGCGCTTTGATATTCTTTGTGATCTATCTTGCTCTCGTCTATATTTCAACCGAGAATGTGGGATATCTGGCGCTGGGGCTGATATTTGGCATGTTTGCCAGCGTTATCGCCTACAGACTCTTTTCGCACATCCAGGTCAGAGTTAAGGCCTGGCTTGATCCTTTCGGAGATATTGCAAAGAGCGGGTATCAGCTGTCTCAGTCTCTGTTCGGGATAAGCAGCGGAGGGTGGTTCGGACTTGGTCTCTACGGCGGTTCACCGGAGTCTATTCCATATGTGTATCAGGACTTTATCTTTTCTGCCATTGCAGAGGAGTTGGGCGTAATATTTGCCATTCTTATGACACTTGTATGTGTAAGCACGTTCATGATGGTGATGTACGAGGGATATTTTCTTAAGGACAGATACTACAGACTCATTGTCTGCGGAATCGGTATCGCATATATCTTCCAGACTTTTCTTACGATAGGCGGCGGATCTAAGTTCATACCGCTAACCGGCGTGACGCTTCCGCTGGTAAGCTACGGCGGGACCTCGGTACTTGTCACGATAATTATGATAATGATTGCTGAGGGAGTGTGCATGGTCAGGACCGATGAGAGGTACGAAGCCATGGAAAAGAGAAGGCGCAGGATGGCCCAAAAAGCCGCAGGGCGGGGAGAAAAGGCTCCGGTTAAGACAGCTGCGGCAGAGAGAAGTAAAGATGGAAGAAAAGACTAAGAAGAAAAAGATAAGATCATATCCAATACTTATACTGTCGGGCTTTTACGTTCTGCTTTTCACCGCAATGCTCGTTTACATCAGCGTATACTCCTATGACAACAGACAGGAACTGATGGACAACAGCTACAACACCAGACAGCAGATACTGCTCAATCAGAACTCGAGGGGCAGGATCCTGTCGAGAAACGGAGATGTTCTTGCCTACTCAGAGTCGGATGAAAACGGCAGAGAAGTCAGAATATATCCCTATGGCCGCGAGTTTGCCCATGTGGTTGGTTATTCGACCAATGGTAAGGCAGGGATAGAAGCCCTTGCCAATTATTATCTGATCAATACCAGCATTGACCTGTCACAGAAGGTGGCTCTCGACACAAAGGGGCAGAAGTACCCGGGAGACTACTGTATAACCACACTGGATGTCAATCTGCAGGAGGTTGCGTTTGATGCTCTTTCTGCACGCAAAGGGGCAGTGGTTGTAACGAACCCCAAAACAGGTGAGGTTCTTGCCATGGTGTCCAAGCCTGACTTTGAACCGGGCACCATTAAGCAGGACTGGGACAGCCTCATTGCTGATACTTCACCTGACGCCAGGCTCCTCAACAGGGCGACGCAGGGGCTATACCCGCCGGGATCTACCTTCAAGATTGTGACAGCTCTTGCCTATATCAAGGAGCATCCACAGGACTATAACAACTATCGGTTCACCTGCTCTGGGCGCTTTACTTTTGACGGAGAGAGTATTTCCTGTTATCACGGCGAGAATCACGGCAGCGTGGATTTTGTTAAGTCCTTTGCAGAGTCCTGCAATTCTTCTTTTGCCAACATAGGACTTGGGGTATCAAGAAATGTCTTTTCCCAGACCCTTGACCAGCTCCTGTTCGGAAAAGAGCTCCCGATAGATCTTTTGTATTCAAAGAGCTCAGCCTCCATATCAGAGGCAACAAGTGTAGGCGATTGTATGCAGCTATCAATTGGACAGGGTGCCACTTCAGTCACGCCCATGCACATGAATATGATAACCCAGGCTATTGCCAATGACGGTCAGCTTATGAAGCCTTACTTTGTCAGCTCCATAAAAAGCGAAGACGGAAAGACTGTTAAGACCTATTCAGAGAGTGTTTATAAGAGACTTATGACCGCTGATCAGGCCAGAATACTGCAATCCATGATGAAAGAAGTTGTGGAACAGGGAACCGCAAGCAAATTAAAAGGCCTTTCCTACACTGCGGCAGGAAAGACCGGTTCTGCTGAATTTACGAACACCACAACCGATTCACACGCCTGGTTTACCGGTTTTGCTCCTGCAGAGGACCCCGAGGTATGCGTCACTATAATTGTAGAAAACGCCGGAAGTGGAGGAAGTTTTGCGGTGCCGATAGCCAAGAGGATATTCGACGCGTATTTTGGTGTGGAGTAAAAGAATGCGCATCAGATTCAGGAACAGAAGCTTTAGAACACTGACACAATAGCCAGCTGTTTCTGGGCTGACATATCGATCAGAGTGTTGTCGCTCATCTTTACAAGGGGCCGTGAGAGAGCCCTTTCGTTGATAAGAATGACTTCTCCGATCTGGCCGTTACTGAGCTGAACGTTAAAACCAAGCTGCGAGCCCGCTATGTGGGAGAGAATGGATTTGATGGCTGCAAAGTCGTATTTTACAAAACCTTCATTCTCATAGTTGGCAATGATCTGGAAGGGATTGAGCTTCTGACGGTAACTTCTTGGGGACGTCATGGCCTCATAGGTGTCTATGATGGCTATGTACTTGGCAAATCTGTCTATCTCGGTGTCAACAAGTGCTTTGGGGTATCCGGATCCGTCGCACCTTTCATGGTGCTGGAGAGTGGCATTGAGGATATGCTGGTCAAAAGAGCCGTAGCTCTTCAGGAAGTCATGACCGATTGTGGTGTGTCTCATGACAAGACGGTATTCCTCGGAAGTGAGGCGCTCCGGCTTCCAGAGGATCTGATACGGAATGCTGAGCTTACCTATGTCATAGAGAAAGGCGCAGTCTATCAGAAGGTTGATGTCCTCATTGGAGAGCCCGAGCCATGTTCCGAAAACCCCTGCAATGAGAGCGGAGTTGAGGCAGTGTGCGTGAGTCATATCATCCTCGCCGGGAAGCATATTGTAGAGGTAATCGAGCAGAAGTTCACCGCTCTTGGCACATACGATGATGTTGCGGTAGACCTCCATAAGCTGCGACATATTTATCGGAGTTCTGTTGGTTACAGCGTTCATCACAAGATTCTTGTAGACCGGGAAATATATCTTATAGGTTGATTCAAAGTTCTTAAAGCCCTCACTAAGGCGAACCTTCTCGAAGTGAGTGGTGGCAAAGTCGATGTCTTCCTTGATCGGAACAACCATGATGGACTGCCTTGCCAGTTTCTCAATAATGGTGTCTGTGATCTTGGTGTTGGCGGAGACGATGATCTCGTTCTTGTAGTTGATAACATCGTCGGCAGTGACCATTCCGGGTCTTAATTCCATTCGGGCAACAACTTTCATCTATGAACCTCCGGTCGGGCGTGACCGACTTTAATCTTAATTCAAAAATATATCGCTATGTGTTAATATAAGTATATCTTTTTGCAATATAACATTCAATTGGATTTTGGCGGGTGTTAACGATATTTGGGAGATGTTTGTACAGTATGAAGAAAAAAGGCTATTGCCGGTTCTACAAGGAACTATATTGGGGAGACTCTGTTAAGAATCATTCGCTGGTGAGATGGCGTCTCAAAAACGGCAGGATACAACCTTCTGTTTTCTGCATTCTAAAGCCCCTAAACGGTTCCGATCAACTTGATATAATCAACTGTGCTTTTTTAAAACAGCCTTATTTTCTTGAGAATCCCGCATTTATATACGGCATCGCAGGAAGCTATGATGAGGCTCTGCAGCTCCTTGTAAGGATGACCGATGAGGCTTTTAGAGCAGGCTTTGATGGCAGAATAAGGGATTATCTGGACTATCTTGCCTGAACCGTAAACATTTCTCTAAAAAAACCCGGCGTGCTCTGACATGCCAAAAATAACTGTTGACCGGAGTTCTTTATGCTTGCAGTATTGCTGACTGTTTTATCTGTGCTGAAAATCATAGGGATAGTTCTTCTGTGCATCCTGGCATTTGTGCTGTTTATACTGATCCTGGTTCTGTTTGTGCCGGTGCGCTATAGACTTGATGCACTGATTCCCGAGACTGACCTTGACGAAGAGTTTGACGTCGAGAAGACGGATGTACGAGCGAAGTTTTCGTGGCTTCTTTTTGTTATAAGAGGCGGGATCTCTTTTCCCAAGGACAAAGCCTTTACGCTGCGGGTGTTTGGAATCAAAATTCTGCCAAAGAAGGGCAAAGCTGAAAAAGACGAAAAAGCCGGCAAGGCTGACAAAGCTGAAAAAGTCGAAAAAGCCGATAATGCCGAAAAAGATGAGAAAGAGGCAGACGGCAAAGAAGCCGGAAACTCGAAGGATGGAGATAAGAAAGCATCACTTGGGGACGACGCTGAAAAAGAGCCCGGTGGAGAAACATCCGGTGATGGAGATGATGCCGGTTCAGGAGAGGGTGCTGAATCGGAGTCAGGTCGTGAGACGACCGGTGATGGAGATGGTGCCGGTTCAGGAGAGGGTGCTGAATCGAAGCCAGGTCGTGAGACGACCGGTGATGGAGGTGAGAAAGATTCGCATGGAGAGGGTGCTGAATCGGAGTCAGGTGGAGAAGCGTCCGGTGATGGAGATGGTGCCGGGGGAAGCGCAGATGCTGACCTGGAAGAAGATGAGGAGGATAAGTCTTTTCTGGATGTCCTTTGGGGAATATTTGATGGCATCGATAATTTTCTGAAAACACCACTAAATGTGCTTGAAAAAATACAATATACAATATCTAGAGTTTGTGATAAGATAGATGTGATTAAATCCACGATTGAAAACGACATTTTTAAGAGAGCTTTCGAGCTGGTCAAAAAGAAACTGATTAAGATAATCAGGATGATCCTTCCGGATAAGTGCGACATAGATGTGATGTTCGGCTCCGGAGATCCGGCAACAACAGCTGAGATTTTTGCTGCGTATGGTGCTTTATATCCGATCCTCTTTAAAAAGGTGAGTTTCAGACCCGACTTTGAGAGGAAGGCAGTGCATGCAGATGTCCATATCAGAGGGCACATAACACTTTTTACCATAGTCTGGTCTGCGGCTGTATGTTATTTCAACAGGGACGTCAAAAAGACCATCAGAAGATTTAAGAAGATCATGAAATCATGAGCATAATTGGAGGGAGTTATGGCAGAGAATAATTTTAACGCAGTAGTAGAATCCTTACTTCACGGAATGAATTCTATACTTGCCGCCAAGACTGTAGTTGGTGAGCCTACCAAGGTGGGCGATACGATCATCCTTCCCCTTGTGGATGTATCTTTTGGGGTTGGAGCAAGCGCGACTAATGCCGATAAAAAGAATGGAGGGTGCGGCGGATTTGGTGCCAAAATGTCACCCAGCGCAGTACTTGTTATCAAAAACGGTTCAACTAAGCTTGTTAACATCAAAAATCAGGACGCTGTTACCAAGGTTCTCGATCTGGTTCCCGACATCATGAATCGTTTCTCAAACAGGAATGAAGAGATCATGGATGATGATGCAGCAGTAAATATTGCTTTTCCTGAGGATAAAGAGGAGAAGTAAGCTTTTGGCGAGGGGCCGTTTCCGGTCCGTCGCTGATCCAGAAGGTGGGGGACCCTTATGGAAGAAAGAAGAAATATCGAAGATATCATTTTAAACGGTACTGAGGACGAGCTTGCTCAACTTCGGATATGGCTCTTTAAAGAGAGCGTAAGGCTGGAGAATCAGGAAAGTGCTCTCGCTGAGAGGTATGCAAGGCTTGAGAAGGACGAGATGGCTTTCAAGGAGAAGACGGACGCCTATGACCGCAAGCTTGAGAATGCCATCAAAAAGCTGAACAACGACAAGGCGCTTTTCGACCAGAGACTCAAGATTCTCAACAATGGTTTTGAGCAGCTCAATGCAGACAAAAAGCAGCTTGAGAACGAGTTCAGAAGGCTGGAGCGGGAGAAGTCCTATCAGAGGGAAGATGAGTTTGATGCTCTGGACATGCTTTTTAGAGGTGTGGACTCGCCTCTTACTCTTAAAAAGCGATACAAGGACCTCATGAAGATGTTCCATCCGGACAACATCAGCGGAGATTCCTATATGGTACAGCTTATTAATCAGGAATACAGCTCACGGTGCAGGCGCTATGATGTTGGGATGAAAGCCTGACTAGCTGATACAGGTCTGCTTGAACCCGATGATCCGGTTTGATCTCTTTTGAATCAACAGCTTTATTTATATTTTGACATCGGGAATATTGTATGTTACTATTACCAAGTCACTGCCGGTCTTGCAGTGACTTGCGTTTGTTAAAGGGGATTTACAAGCATCTGGCGTTTCTGCCGGAATTTCAAGTGATCAGTATCTGATATGGGATTGAATGGCATGTTCAATGCGTGGCATATGTATATTTATAGATTCCTGTTTTTCATCAGAAAAACGGGAATCCTGCATTAAAGAGTCATTCAGGATTGATCAGAGTTTGATCAGAGGCAGTGAATTAAAATGTTGACATAATCGAACATCTGTTTTATATTATTATTATCACAACGAACGGATGTTCTGAAAAGGAGATTAGTATGGAAAGAGAAGATAAACAGAAGGCACTGGAGGCCGCCCTTGGCCAGATTGAGAAGCAGTTCGGTAAGGGAGCGGTGATGAAGCTTGGAGATTCCTCCAATTCAATGAACATCGAGACAATACCTACAGGTTCACTCAGCCTAGACATAGCCCTTGGACTTGGTGGTATTCCTAAGGGGAGAATCGTTGAGATCTATGGACCTGAGTCCAGTGGTAAGACAACAGTTACACTTCATATGATCGCAGAGGTACAGAAGAGAGGCGGTATCGCAGGATTCATCGATGCTGAACATGCTCTCGACCCTGTATATGCCAAGAATATTGGAGTAGATATTGACAACCTTTACATTTCGCAGCCTGACAGCGGTGAACAGGCTCTGGAGATCACAGAGACCATGGTTCGTTCAGGCGCAATTGACATAGTTGTAGTTGACTCTGTAGCAGCCCTTGTTCCCAAGGCTGAGATAGACGGAGATATGGGAGATTCACACGTAGGTCTTCAGGCCAGACTTATGTCACAGGCTCTTCGTAAGCTGACAGCTGTTATCAGCAAGTCCAATTGTACAGTAGTATTCATCAATCAGCTCCGTGAGAAGGTTGGTGTTATGTTCGGTAATCCCGAGACCACAACAGGCGGACGTGCACTCAAGTTCTACTCGTCAGTCCGCATGGATGTACGCCGTATTGAGGCTATCAAGCAGAACGGTGAGAACATCGGTAACAGAACCAGAGTCAAGGTGGTTAAGAACAAGATTGCTCCTCCTTTCAAGGAGGCTGAGTTTGATATTATGTTTGGCAAGGGTATTTCAATGACCGGCGATATTCTTGACCTTGCTGCAAGTGTTGATATTGTCAACAAGAGTGGTGCATGGTACCAGTACGAAGGTGAGAAGATTGGACAGGGACGTGAGAACGCCAAGTTGTTTTTGGAGAACAATCCTCAAATCCTCACTGAGATCGATGCCAAGGTCCGCGCACACTATGGCCTTCCTGTCGATGGTGCTGCAGCATCTGCTGTTGCTGCTTCAGATGTTTCTTCAGCTGATGACAGTGAAGCCAAGGCAACAGCGAAAAAGAAGACCGCTAAGGCAGAGTGAACAGACTCTGCAGAGATTTCGTAATCTTGTAATTGGATAGGGTATTCTATTAGTATTCTTGAATCGGTGACCTCAGGGTCACCGATTTTCTAAGCATCTATTCTGATGATTTTTTAATATTTTGAATGTTATCTTTTTAGGGGGTAAGTAGCATCAACGTGCTAGTTGAGCGGAGACGATTATATTTCCTGAAGCTGCGAAATAGCCGTTAGTACCACCTGGAATAGGAAAAGAATGGAAAGTGGTGGAAGCGCATGGGGAGAAAGTCCCTAGGGAAGAGCCGCAGGTACCAC
>CAMNOS010000021.1 GCA_946546925.1 uncultured Butyrivibrio sp. | reverse complement strand
AAGAGATCGGCGTTGTGATCAAGTGCCAGAAAGAAGAGATTTTCGATTCAATGCACAGAATCTGAATAACAGGGGAGACACAGGATGATAGGTATACGTGAAGTAGTCGAGACCAATGAGATGATCGAGAAGGAGAACCTTGATGTCAGGACGATTACCCTGGGAATAAGCCTTCTTGACCTCGTTGATTCCGACCTCGATAAACTATGTGAAAAGATATACGACAGGATCTATGATACAGCCAAAGACCTGGTTAAGACGGGCGATCAGATTTCAAGGGAATTCGGTATTCCGATCGTTAATAAGAGGATTTCCGTGACACCCATTGCGCTTGTAGGCGGTGCGGCCTGTAAGACATCTGAGGATTTTGCCAGGATAGCAAGGACTCTGGATAAGGCTGCCAAAGCTGTGGGCGTCAACTTCATCGGTGGGTATTCTGCCCTTGTGAGCAAAGGCATGACTGAGGCAGACAGACTCCTTATCGAGTCGATCCCTCAGGCACTCTCTGAGACAGAGGTTGTATGCTCTTCGATAAATGTGGGTTCTACCAAGACCGGTATCAATATGGACGCCGTTAGGCTTATGGGCACCATAGTCAAAAGAACTGCCGAGGCGACAAGAGACAGGGACTCCCTTGGCTGTGCCAAGCTTGTAATATTCTGCAATGCACCTGACGACAACCCCTTTATGGCGGGTGCTTTCCATGGTGTTACAGAAGCAGACAAGATAATAAACGTCGGAGTAAGTGGACCCGGAGTTGTGAAGACTGCACTTGAAAAGGTGAGAGGCGAGAATTTTGAGGTCCTGTGTGAGACCATCAAGAAAACCGCATTTAAGGTAACGAGAGTTGGTCAGCTTGTGGCTCAGGAAGCATCTAAGAGACTGGGTGTTCCCTTTGGAATAATCGATCTTTCGCTTGCTCCCACACCGGCAATCGGAGACAGCGTGGCAGATATTCTCCACGAGATCGGAGTTGAACACGCAGGCGCGCCCGGAACAACCGCAGCACTTGCTCTTTTAAATGATCAGGTCAAGAAGGGCGGAGTTATGGCATCTTCCTATGTGGGTGGTCTGTCCGGAGCATTCATTCCCGTGAGCGAGGACCAGGGAATGATCAACGCAGTTGAAGCAGGCGCTCTTACTCTTGAAAAGCTTGAAGCCATGACCTGTGTATGTTCCGTTGGCCTTGATATGATAGCTATTCCGGGGGATACCAAGGATACGACTATAGCCGGGATAATTGCGGATGAGATGGCAATCGGAATGATCAATCAGAAGACAACGGCTGTGCGCCTTATTCCCGTCATCGGCAAGGGCGTTGGTGAGACGGTTGAATTCGGAGGTCTTCTTGGATACGCACCCATAATGCCGGTCAATCAGTTTTCCTGCGACGCATTTGTGAACAGAGGCGGAAGGATCCCTGCACCGGTTCACAGTTTTAAGAACTGAGCTGAATTTATAAATTAATTATTAATAATCTTAAACAGGTCTTAATTCTGTCACAAACAACAAAAATAATGTTGCTCATGACGGTTATTATGATTATAGTTGTGGTAGGATGTAAATACGAAATTCATGGTAATTGGAGAACGAGGGAAATGGAAGAAAGAAGACAGATTAACAGAGTCGAATACAGTGCAAACAGTGTGATTGTAGACAGAGACACCCAGGAGAAATACTACGGACAGGTCAAAAACATAAGCCCTCTCGGTATCGCAATTACGGTTAAGGGCGATACACCTAAGCTTCTCGGCAAGGATGTGATCGTAGTTGCAGAGACGATGATCATGTATGCAGACGTCATAAGAGAAGATGAGATGGAGGACGGTTCCAGGGTAATTGCCTTCAGCTCCAGAAGATTTACAGATGAAGTTCTCCAGTACCTGTTTGACAGGGTTGGATTAAAGGAGGAAGATCTTTAATCCGTTTAGTTTTATTAGTGTGTAAGGATAAGATCAGATGATAAGACCTACCGACAGACAGATAATCAGAGCGCTGACCATAGGAATTGGCGCCGGAGTGCTTATGCATCCGGTGATCTCTTTTGCTGCAGATGACGCTGCCTGCAATACTTCTGAGGTTTCAGAGGTGATTTCGGGCTGCGCGGTTGCCTGCGATTCTTCACCTGCGCAGGAACCAGCTCAGGAAGAACCACCTTCATCCTCTATAGCAGATGCTACGCAAGAAATATCTTCATTAAGTGCTGACAATGAAGAAGGACAGACTTCAGATAATGAGAGCTCTGCCGCTGATCAGAGCCAGGCAGAAAAAGAGTACGAAGAAGCTGTCAAGGAATATGAAGAGGTCTCCGGACAGGATGACATCGACAATGCCAATATATATGCAGATGCTGCCGTAGCAGCGGCGGAAGATGCAGAAACAGCCGGCAAAAAGGCTGAACAGGATAGTAAGGACAACACGCAGATCGCAGATAATATCACCAAAGCCGGCGATTCTACATACAAATCAATGTCTCAGGCAAAGGCCACCAGGCAGGCAGCCAAAGAACTTGCGGATAAGGCAGATGAAAATGCCAGAGATGCTCAAAAGCAGGCCGAAGCGGCAGATAAGGCTGCGAAAGATGCCGAAGCAGACACGGAAGCAGTTGAGACCAAATACAAAGCTGCAAAAGATGCCTATGACAGAGTGATAGAGATATCGGAAGCACTCGATGCGATGAAGGAAAAAGAAGATGTTTCCTATAATGCGGTCTTAGCACTTGAAAGTGCGTACAGAGCGGCCAAGGCCAGTTTTGACAAGGCCCTTGAGGCAGCAAAACTTGCTCTTGAAAATGCAGAAACTGCACAGCAAGAGGCAGAGAGAGCTTTAAAAGCCCTTGAGAACGGCAGATTCAAAGTTGTCACTCAGCCTAAAGACGATAATGACAGCGATGAGAATCAGAATGACAACAACGAAGGAAACGACAGCTCGCAGGGAGAAAGCAGTCCTGCACCTGCAAGGGAGGCTGAGTCTTCAGCAGCACCTTCAACAAACATTGCAGGAATCGGTTCAAGCGCAGCTGCACCTGCAAGCAGCACGGGCTCGGTCAATAAGACACCAAGCAGTACACAAAATAATACAGCTGCTCCCGCAGCAACAGTTGATGCAGGTGACGGGACAGATTCAGAAGATACAGCAGACAGTGAAATTTTAAATGACGCACCTGAAGATGACAATAAGGATGAGGAAGCTATTGTAACATCCCCTGAAACTGCAACTTGGGAGACAGCTTCAACAGATAATAACACTTCACAGACAGTGTCCATCGAAGATGAAGACACAGCAAAAGCAGCAACGGTCACTCAGGAAGAAAGCAAAAAGACCTTTTGGTACTGGCTTCTTCTGATACCCGCCGCAGTAGCCGGAATTTCGGCAGAAGAGCTTTATAGAAGAAAAAGAGCCAAAGCCGAAAGGAAGGATGATTAAGCGTTTTACATCCTATATTTTATACCCTACACACTAAAAGGAATGCTCCCCGGTATTTTTTGCCGGGGAGCATTCCTTTTTTTCTTGTGCACAATATATTGGTTATTACGATAGTATTGAATCTAAATGTGGTGTATAATAAAAGGGATTATTTATTTATGGGGGATGAGTAGTCAACTATGGAAAAAACTGAAAAAACCAGTAACAGTGTGATACTGAAGATCTGTGCGTTTATAGTGGATAAACGCAATCTTTTTTTTCTGATATACGCAATTCTGTGTATATTCTCTGCAGTTTCCAGAGGATGGGTCGACGTTGAAAATGACCTTGCCACATATCTTCCATCTACTTCTGAAACAAGACGGGGGCTTGATCTGATGGCGGAGCAGTTCACCACTTATGGGTCTGTAAAGGCGATGGTGGCCAACATATCCTACGATCAGGCACTTGAGATCAAAGATTATCTTGAGAGCATTGACGGAGTGTTTTCTGCTGATGTCGATGAGACAGATGAGCACTACAACAACGGATCTGCTCTGTTTACCATAACCTTTGATTACGATGAAAATGATGACAGATGCCTGGAACTGCTTGGAGTTGTGCAGGACTACTTCGAAGAATATGATGCATATCTTTCTACAACACTGGGGGATACGCAGTCTGAGCTGATCAACCAGGAGATGAGCGTCATATCTGTTCTTGTCGTAATAATCGTTGTTGCAGTCCTTCTTCTTACATCTCAGGCGTATGCTGAAGTTCCTGTGCTTCTTCTTACTTTCGGCTCAGCAGCTCTTGTGCAGATGGGGACCAACTTCCTTTTAGGAACCATTTCTTTTGTATCGGATTCCGTGACCATAGTGCTGCAGCTGGCACTGTCTGTGGACTATGCAGTCATATTCCTGAATCGCTACAAGGAGGAACACGAACAGCTTCCTTCACGTGAAGCCTGTATCGTTGCTCTTTCCAAGTCAATCCCGGAGATAACGGGAAGTTCACTGACTACCATAGGCGGTCTTGTGGCCATGCTCTTTATGCAGTTCGGCATCGGCTCCGACATGGGAATTGTTCTAATCAAGGCGATCATTTTAAGTCTTTTGTCGGTATTTCTTCTCATGCCCGGTATCATCATGGTATTTGCTGTGCCCATGGAGAAGACCCAGCACAAAAATTTTATTCCCGAGATTCCCTTTGTCGGGAAATTTGCGTATTTCTCCAGATATATCATCGCCCCGGCCTTTGTGGTGATAATTGTTGTGGCAAACCGCGTCTCCGCCAACACACCTTATGTTTACGGCTATTCTCAGATAACGCCGCCTCTTATTAACGATGTTCAGGCTGCGCAGAACATGCAGAATGACAACTTCAGATCGGACAATATGATGGCACTCGTTTTTCCTGCAGGGGACTATGATGTGGAAAAACAGCTGATCGATGACCTCCTGATGAACGGCCACGTCACTTCGGTTACCGGTCTTGCCAATACTGAGGCACTTAATGGATACACGCTTACCGAAAAGCTGACCCCGAGACAGTTCTCGGAGCTTCTTAATATCGATTATGAGATAGCGGAGCTTATCTATGCTGCTTACGCAGTAGATGATGAGGATTATGCCAAGGCTGTCAACGGTCTTGCCAATTACAGGGTACCTCTCATCGATATGTTCATGTTCGTATATCGGGAAGTTGAAGAGGGCTATGTGACCTTAAGCGATGAACTTATGGAGAAGCTTCAGGATGCCAACAGGATGATGACTTTTGCCAAGGATCAGCTGCGGGGCGAGGATTACTCCAGAGTGCTTGTCTATACGGATCTTCCCGAGGAGTCAGAGGAGACCTTTGCATTTATCGGAGAACTCCACTCAATTGCTGAGAAGTATTACGACGCAGACAGAATTTATGTGGTCGGAGAGTCAGTCAGCCAGTTCGACCTCAAGAAATGCTTTGCGAGAGACAACACGGTGACAAACGTCATCTCTATCCTTGCAGTTCTTGTTGTGCTTCTTTTCACCTTCAAGTCAGCAGGAATGCCTGTACTTCTTATCGCAGTAATTCAGGGATGTATCTGGATCAATTTCTCTTTTCCTGCAATAATGCATGACAATCTGTTCTTCCTGGGATACCTTATCGTAAGTTCCATCCAGATGGGTGCCAACATTGACTACGCAATTGTAATTGCCGGCAGATATACGGAACTAAGGGAGACTATGGGCAAAAGAGATGCGATCATCGAGACCATGAATCTCTCTTTCCCGACTATTATCACTTCCGGAACCATGCTTGCGGTTGCAGGAACGCTCATAGGTAAGATGACTTCAGACTGTGCAATCTACGGAATTGGTAAGTGTCTTGGACGCGGAACCATTATTTCGCTCTTTGTCACGATGTTTGTTCTTCCTCAGATCCTTCTTGTGGGTGATAAGATAATCGAACTCACAGCCTTTGTCATGAACATGCCGCTTCAGACCAAACAGCATACAGGAACCATGAGGATAGACGGACTTGTCAGGGGACATATAGACGGAACCGTCAATGGTGTTGTTCATGCCGTTGTAAAGGGAAATGTCAGTGCCTACATCGAGAACGGAGATGTAAAGATGATAGAAGAGGATACGGATAAGGAGGTGGAAGCATGAAAAAGAAAGCATTGTCACTCCTTATGGTGTTTATAATGTCATTTTCGGTCAGCAGCACATGTTTTGCTGAAAATGTACAGGATCAGGGTATTGAAAAAGAAGTAACGGAAATGCCGGTGGCGGAAGAAGGTCACCTCTCGACAGCGACTCAGAAGGAGGCACTTGAAAAAGAAGCAACAGAAAATGCAGACGAAGAGACCGGGGACGAAGCAGAAGAAACTGATCCCATCCGGATGGAGGAAATAAGCATCAGTAACGCAGATGAGTTTCTTGCATTTGCGGAGAACTGTAAGCTGGACACCTGGTCAGCAAATAAAAAGGTACTGATTACTGCGGATATATCACTTCTTGGAAAGAAGTTTAACGGAATTCCCACTTTCGGCGGCATATTGGACGGACAAGGCCACACGATTGAGGGCATAAATATTTCCGACGGAATGTCACATCTTGGCTTTTTTGAAGAGATCCAGAAGAACGCTGAAGTGCATAACCTGACTGTAAGTGCCTCGATACTTCCATCGGGAAGTCAGATCAATGTCGGCGGGCTTTCAGGTGATAACTACGGTCTTATCAGGGACTGCACATTCAAGGGAGTGGTCTCTGCCAATGACTATGTAGGCGGTATTGCGGGATACAACCACCTGGCCGGAACGATAGAGAACTGTACCGTACAGGGATATATCAAGGGCGTGCATTTTGCAGGCGGAATTGCGGGACAGAATGACGGCAATATCTCAAGGTGCACCAATGAGTCCATGGTAAATACCACTAATACCGATACTCAGATCACTATCGATGCGATGACATCCCTCACTAAAGTGATCAATTTTATTAAGAACATCCACAACACTCAGGAGGATGCCAATGCGGACATCACCGCCTCCGATGTGGGCGGGATAGCAGGTCTGTCCATAGGAATAATCGCCAGATGCATCAACAAGGGCGACGTGGGATATGAGCACGTCGGCTATAATGTGGGCGGAATTGTGGGGCGACAGTCAGGATATGTACTGAACTGCACCAACAACGGCAAGATCCTCGGAAGAAAGGATGTGGGCGGAATTGCAGGACAGGCTGAGCCCTATATAACCGTTGACTTAAGCTCAGATATAGCATATCAGCTCTCGGAATCCATAGCCAAACTTCACGACCTTGTCAATGTAACGCTGCAGGATGCCAAGGGCCAGTCCAATACGATCAGCGCAAGACTGTCAGCCATTCAGCAGTTTACTGCAGGCGCCATAGATGATGTGAAGTTTATCGCCGAGGGTACTGTTGATTTTGCCAATGGAGTTGCATCTTCAACAAATGAAGCTTTTTCAAGAGTTGAATATGTTATGGAAGAATCCTCCAGGAATGATGGTATGATCGACCACCTGACCGGTGCTGCGGAAAACGCCGGCGAATCCGCAGAGAGCCTTAGAGATGCACTCAAGGATCTTGATATATTAAGCTATCTGTCAGGTGATGAAAAAGAACAGTATGAGAGTGCCCGGGCAACTCTTGAAAGTGCGGCTCAGCAGAGGGCAGAGCTCTATGACAGGGCCTATATGGCATATTACAACTATCGGATACTCGGGATGGATGGACTTAATCCCAAAGATCTTGAAATGCAGGACAATGACGGAAACAAGAGCTCATACAGTGATCCGGGAAGTATTGATGCACTCACCGAGGATCTTGTGAATGACAATGACACCTATGGACTCAGGCAGAAAGGAAACTGGGTTCACACTACTGATTCTGCAGCTTTTCCTGTATCTGATGAAGAGGATGAAAGACACAGCAGTGATCTGAAGCTATACGAGAAAGCAATCGCTCAGGCAGAAGAAGATGCGAATACGTTTGCGATACATAACTACCAGGGTAATGATGGCAACAGCTATTTTGAAGACATTGCCGCAGCTACTCAGGTAATTTCTGCTATTACTTTGGCACACCTGGATGAAATGACCGATGATGCCCGCAATGATGCAATCAGCTCGATGAATTCCATAGGGGCTGCTGCAGATGATCTTGCTGATGCAGGGAAGGCAGCAAAGTCCATAACCGGGAACCTCTCAAGAAGAGATGATATACAGTTCCCGCAACTGTCTGCAGAATATAAGGCTCACACCTCAAGTCTTGCAGGTAACCTTGCAGGAATGAATGACAACTTCGGACTTCTCAATTCAGAGGTCAACAATGCGACAGGCGTTCTTGTGGATGACCTGGCGGCCATTTCAGAGCAGTTCAATACCATTATGATGCTCTATACCGATGCGATAGACGGCGTCCTTGAGATGGATTACACTGCAAGATTTGAAGATGTGACTCTTGATGAAGCCTATGTATGTACTGACGCCACAATCGACGGCTGTTCCAACTTCGGCAGGATCGAGGGAGACATAGATACAGCCGGAATTGCCGGAACCATGGCGATTGAGTATGAATATGATCAGGAGAGTGCCATTACCGGGATCAAAGATGCCAGAATGAATTCTTCCTTTATCACAAAGTGTGCAGTCAGAGCATGCCAGAACTACGGCGAGGCGGTTGGAGAAAAGAACTTTGTGGGTGGCATCTGCGGACTTCAGGAACTGGGCACGATAGTAAGAGATTTCAACTATGCCAACATCAGATCCTCATCGGGAGAGAGGGTTGGAGGCATTGCCGGAACTTCCTATTCCTACATTATCGATTCCGCGTCAAAAGGAATTCTTTCTGCACCAACTTACGTCGGCGGGATCGTTGGAGACGGAAACAAGATCAGGAACTGTTTTTCAATTGTGAAGATTGAAGATGCCACCGGCTGGTACGGTGCAATTGCGGGTCACATCGACGAGAATGGAGAGGCCAGTGATAATTTCTTTGTGAGTGATGAGCTTGCCGGAATAGACCGGATCAGTTATGCCGGAAAAGCCGAACCTGTAAGCTATAACCAGGCTATCAGTTCAGGCCAGAAAGGTGATTTCAAAAAACTCACAGTAACCTTCAGACTCAAAGATGATGACCTTGAAGGCGGCGAGGAAGTGATAGCCAAGATCAAAAAAGACTACGGCGACAGCATCGATATCTCCGAATACCCCGGACTTAAGAACAAACCCGGATTCTATGCATCCTGGGACATCACCTCTTTTGACAGAATAACCACAGACCTCACCGTGACTGCTACCTACAAGCGCTACAGGACTACCCTGGCGGAAGAGAACGCATCCGATGAACTGATCCAGTCAGAGCTTTTAGTAGACGGAATGTTCAAGGAGGATGACAGACTTGTTGTTGAAAAGACGATCAACTTCACCGGAGAAGATCCGGACCTGACCAATTACGAGACAATCAAGGTTACGGTGCCAAACGATGGACAGTCTTCCCACCAGATGAGGTTCCGCCCAATCAACAGCTTCGGTTCAGTCTACGATGCATTTGGTAAGCATCTTGGCGGCAAGATATCACTGTACCGCATTGAGAATGGTGACCGCATACTCCTTGAGCCTACGGGAACCATGGGAAAGTACAATACCTACGAAATAGAAGGCAATGACTTTACACTCTCTCTTGATGTAGCTGAAGTAAGGGATACAGCCGAAAAGATTCTTGTGATCATCATTGTATTCCTCGTCCTGTTCCTTGTACTCATCATTGTTGCAATTGTCATGATCAAAAAGAGCGGCAAGCACGTACCACGTCTCTTCCGGCACTTCGTAAAAGACGTTACCCGCAAGATCGAGACCAAAGAGCAGATCTTCTACGATGAGTCCAAGGAGTCAGAGGTAAATACTGTAGATAGTGACGTAGAGACCACTGATGATAATACAAGCCCTGAACAATCTGAGAAATCATCCGAACTGACTGAAAACGTAGAATCTGATTCTCAGAACAAATCAGAAGATAAGTGAAATTGACATTTATTCATTGCATTACTTTAGCGTACAAAATATAATTATAAAATAATTCCAACACCCAGGGAGCAGAATCCAAAATGAAAGAATTACTCAATGAATTGCTGATGGAGGACAAGACCCTGATCCATGTCCCGTTTGGGAATGGCTTTTTTGACATCTATACATCCGTGGTGGTCACCTGGATCATCATGGCGGTTGTCATTGTCCTTGTTCTGGTTCTTACCAGCAACCTCAAAGTTCACAACATCTCAAGGCGGCAGGCTGCGCTTGAATCAGCGGTCATCTGGCTGCGCGGTGCAGTGGGTTCGATGCTTGGAGAAGAGGCAGCTGCTTACACAGACTATATTGTGACTGTTCTGGTGTTTATCGCCTTGTCCAATATGGTGGGACTTTTTGGTTTCACACCGCCTACCATGGATCTCAATGTCACGCTGGCGCTCTCAATCATGAGCATAGTACTCGTAGAAGCTGCGGGTATTATAACCAAGGGCACCAAAGGCTGGCTTAAGAGTTTTGCTCAGCCCATGGCAGCAATAGCATTTATGAATGTGCTGGAGCTTTTGATAAGACCTCTTTCTTTATGTATGCGACTTTTCGGTAATATACTTGGAGCTACCGTTATCATGGAACTTGCCAAGAGCGTCGTACCGGTATTATTCCCGGCGGCACTTAGTCTTTACTTTGACCTCTTTGACGGGGCAATACAGGCATATGTATTCTGTTTTCTGACTTCTCTTTATATCAAAGAGGCAGTTGAATAAGATGATGAACAATTTAAAGGAGGATTAAGATATGAATTTAACAGCAATTGGTGCAGCTATAGCTGCATTTACAGGAATCGGAGCGGGTATTGGAATCGGACTTGCCACATCCAAGGCTACGGATGCTGTAGCGAGACAGCCTGAGGCTGACGGCAAGATAATGAAGCTTCTTCTTCTGGGCTGTGCCCTTGCAGAGGCAACTGCGATCTACGGTTTTGTTATCGCGATCATGATCATTCTTTTCTCATAATAAGCCAAAGAGGAGTTAATCGTGTTAAATATAAGCATATTCAACATTGTATGTACGATACTAAATCTTCTTATTCTGTACTGGGTATTCAGGAAATTTCTGTTCGGCAGAGTGGACGCCATCCTGGAGAGGCGCAGGGAGGAAGTGGATGATGCCAACAAGGCAGCTGACAAGGCCATAGAGGAGGCCCGTGCCACCAAAAAAGAATATGAAGAAAAGATATCCCTGGCTGACGAAGAGAAGCAGCAGATTCTTGCCGACATCAAGAAACAGGGTTATGACGAGTATGACAGGATCATAGCTGACGCTCAGAAAAAAAGTCAGGAGATCATCACAGAGGCCAGACACAATGCTGAGACAGAGGCCGACAGGACAAGAGAAATCTATGCCGCAGAACTCAAGGAAATGGTCATTGATGCAGCTACCAAGATTGCGGCAACCAAACACAGTTCTGCAGAAGACAGCAACCTTTACGACAAATTTATAGATGAGGCGGTGGCTAATAAGAATGGATAAAAATCTAAAAGCTACACTGCGCTATGCTGCCACGGCTCCCAATGAGGTTCAGCTCAACCGGATGCGAAGGATCCTCAAGGATAAATTTGAGGCTGAGACCGTAGAGATCGAGTGTGTCAGGGATACGTCGGTCATTGGCGGTTTTATCATATCCTGCGGTAATTTCGAGTGTGACTGGAGCGATCTGGGAAGAGCCAAACAGCTTCGCGACGAGCTGAGTGAAGTTCATATCAAGCACACTGACAGCGATACAGGCAAGATCATTTCCATGTTAAAGGAAAAGGTTGGAGAGTTCAGCCTTTCTGTTACAGACAGGGAAGTTGGAGAAGTAATCTGGGTCGGCGACGGTATAGCCAATGTCGAGGGCATAGAGCACGCTTTCTACGGTGAGATAATCCAGTTTGAGGATGGCACCAAGGGCATGGCTCAGGACATAAGACAGGACCATATCGGATGCATTCTCTTTGGAGATGACAGAGGCATCAAGCAGGGAAGCAGGGCTGTAAGAACCTACAAAGAAGCCGGAATCCCTGTGGGTGATGACTTTGTCGGCCGAGTCATTGATGCTCTCGGCAATCCACTTGATGGACTTGGGGATATTAAAGAGTCTGCTTTTTATCCTGTGGAGAATCCTGCCCCCGGGATCATAGACAGACAGTCTGTCTGTGAACCCATGGAGACCGGGATTCTCTCTATTGATACCATGTTCCCGATAGGAAGAGGCCAGAGAGAGCTGATAATCGGCGACAGGCAGACCGGCAAGACTTCCATTGCAATGGATACCATAATCAATCAGAAGGGCAAGGGAGTCATCTGCATCTATGTCGCTATAGGGCAGAAGGCATCTACAGTAGCCAAGCTGATCCAGACATTGAAAAAGACAGGGGCGATGGATTACACCATAGTTGTAAGCTCAACTGCGGCGGATTCAGCACCTCTTCAGTATATTGCGCCGTACTCCGGAACGACTCTCGGAGAATTCTTTATGAAAAAAGGCAGAGACGTGCTGATTGTCTATGATGATCTGTCCAAGCACGCCGTTGCTTACAGGGCTCTGTCCCTTCTTCTTGAGAGGTCGCCCGGTCGTGAAGCTTACCCCGGTGATGTTTTCTATCTCCACTCAAGACTTCTTGAGAGGTCCAGCAAGCTCTCACCGCAGCTCGGCGGAGGTTCGATGACAGCGCTTCCTATCATAGAAACCCTTGGAGGAGATGTATCTGCATACATCCCCACCAACGTAATATCAATAACAGATGGTCAGATCTTCCTTGAGAGCGATCTTTTCTTTGAAGGAATGAGACCGGCTGTCAACGTTGGTCTGTCAGTATCCCGTGTGGGATCGGCGGCTCAGACCAAAGCAATGAAGAAGGCTGCAGGAAGTATAAGAGTAGACCTTGCCCAGTACAGGGAGATGGCAGTCTTTACACAGTTCTCCGCAGATCTTGACGAGACTACCAAAAAGCAGCTCAATCACGGTGATATTCTCATGGAGCTTTTGAAGCAACCCCTTGAGCATCCGCTTGCCATGCATGAACAGGTAATCATTCTGGTGGTTGTCGGAGCTGAACGAATGGATCAGATCCCGGTTAAGAAGATCAGGGAGTACAAGGCTAAGCTCCTTTCGTTCTTTAACACCGAGCATGAGGATATATGCGAGGAACTTGAGAAGAACGGGGAACTGACTGACAGTCTCAAAAAGAAGATTCTTGACTGCGCAGATGAGTTCAATAAGCGGGAAGGATATTAAGTTTTGGCCAATATCAAAGAGATAAAAGACAGAATAAGCAGTGTCAGTGATACCATGAAGATCACTAACGCCATGTATCTGATCTCTTCAACCAAGCTGCGGAAGGCCAAGAAGATGCTGCTTGATACGGAACCCTTTTTCTTTTCTACAAAGGCGATGATCGAGCGGGTGGTTTCACATCTTCCGGCAGAAACTGAGAATATTTTCCTTGAGACAAGGACTGATATTCCGGAGAGGGAGCGAAGAAGAGGATACATAATCTTTACCGATGACAAGGGCATGGCCGGCGCCTATAACCACAATGTTTTAAAGCTTGCTGAGGAGCATATAAGAGCTGATGGTGACAAATGGAAGCTCTTTGTGATCGGTGAGCTTGGAAGGTTTCATTTTACCAGTAGGAATATGCCCATTGAGGAGTCATTTCTTTTCACTTCGCAGAACCCGACTCTTCACAGAGCAAGGAAGATTGCGGCTGAGATCCTTGAGTATTACTACGATAGAAAGATAGACGAGTTCTACATTGTCTATACGACCATACACGGCAGCACCTGCGAGGCGAGATTTGAAAAACTTCTTCCGCTTGATTTTATTGCGCAGATAAGGGCGGAGGCACCTCCGGAGGGGATGATGCTGGAGGAGTTCCTTATGGAGCCCAGTCCGTCAGCTATTCTGGATAATATAGTTCCCAACTATATCACAGGATTTATATACGGAGCACTGGTTGAATCCTTCTGCAGCGTTCAGAATTCAAGGATGCAGGCGATGGATGCGGCCAACAAGAATGCGGAGAAGATGATATCCGAGCTCAAAAAGAACTATAACAGGCAGCGCCAGGCTCAGATAACCCAGGAGATCACAGAGGTTGTCAGCGGCGCCAAGGCACTTAAGAGAAGCAAGGAAGCAAAAGTCAGAAAAAGTGAGAGGACTTCGACTTGAATAACGGACGTATTGTGCAGGTCATGGGACCTGTTGTGGATGTTAAATTTGATGATAACGATCTTCCATTTATCAACGATGCGCTGGAAGTTTATGTACACGACCACAGGAGAGTTATGGAGGTTGCCCAGCACATAGGAGATGACACAGTCAGATGCATCATGCTGTCACATTCCGAGGGACTTGCCAAGGATATGGAAGTAATAAGGCATGGCGGAACCATCAGGACACCTGTGGGTAAAGAAGTACTTGGAAGACTCTTTAACGTTGTCGGTGAACCGATTGACAACAAAGGGGAGGTTAAGGCCTCCGATATGTGGGAGATCCACAGGAATCCTCCGAGTCTTATCGATCAGAGCCCCGTTGTGGAAGTTCTTGAGACAGGAATCAAGGTAATAGATCTTCTTGCCCCATATGCAAAAGGCGGCAAGATCGGACTGTTTGGTGGAGCCGGTGTAGGTAAGACGGTTCTCATCCAGGAGCTCATACAGAACATTGCGACAGAGCACGGAGGCTACTCGATATTTACAGGAGTGGGTGAGCGCTCAAGAGAGGGCAATGACCTGTACACCGAGATGTCTGAGTCCGGCGTAATAGATAAGACAGCTCTTGTTTTCGGACAGATGAATGAGCCGCCGGGAGCACGTATGAGAGTTGCCGAGACTGGTCTTACCATGGCTGAGTACTTCAGGGATGTGGAGCATCAGGACGTACTTCTTTTTATCGATAATATTTTCAGATTCGTTCAGGCAGGATCAGAGGTTTCATCGCTTCTCGGAAGAATGCCCTCTGCGGTTGGATATCAGCCCACTCTTGCAACGGATCTGGGTATGCTTCAGGAGAGGATAACTTCCACCAGATATGGCTCTGTAACCAGTGTACAGGCTGTTTATGTGCCGGCTGATGATCTGACAGACCCTGCGCCTGCCACAACCTTTGCACACCTTGATGCAACAACGGTTCTCTCCCGTAAGATTGTGGAACAGGGAATCTATCCTGCCGTCGATCCCCTTGAGTCATCAAGCAGGATCCTTGAGGAAGAGATTGTCGGCAAAGATCACTATGAGACAGCTATCAAGGTTCAGGAGATCCTTCAGAAGTACAAAGAACTTCAGGATATCATAGCGATCCTTGGTATGGAGGAGCTTTCAGACGAAGACAGGATGACTGTTCACAGGGCGCGTAAGATACAGCGTTTTCTTTCACAGCCCTTCCATGTGGCTGAGCAGTTTACGGGCATTAAGGGCAAGTATGTGCCCATAGCCGACACCGTCAAGGGATTCAAGGCAATAGTAAACGGAGAGATGGACAAATATCCGGAGGCTGCTTTCTTTAACGTTGGCACCATTGAGGAAGTTATAGAGAAAGCAAGGCAGATAGAGGCTTAATATGAGCGAAGATGCGGTAAAGACCTTTCACCTGCAGGTGATATCCGTAAACGGAATATTTTATGACGATGAAGCCATTGAGATAATTGTGCCCTGTGATGACGGAGAACTGGCTATCCTCGCGGGACACGAGGAGATGATACTTGCTATCTATGAGGGGATAATCAAGATCAAGAACCCAAAAGGGGAATGGATAATCGGTGTAGTCAGCATAGGCTCTGTACAGGTGACGGTTGAGAACAAGTGCGTTGTGATCGTCAATACGGTGGAGAGGCCTGAAGATATTGACAAGAGAAGGGCTCAGGAAGCTTATGAGTTTGCCATGGAGCACCTTATGCAGAAGCAGTCAATCAAGGAGTTCAAGAAGTCGCAGGCGGGCCTTGCAAGAGCCCTCACAAGACTTAAAGCTGTATCCAAATACAATAACTAAGCTCTGAAAAAAGAAAAGTTGGGGAAGGAAAAGAACTGTGAATATTTTTCGAAAAATAACCACACTGAGTATTGGTGTGTTTTGCCTTTTTGGTGTGCTCCTTACAGGATGCGGGAAAAAGACCGATCCTGCGCTTGATGCCTACAAGGAGAGCATGACGGTTTTCTATGATAAGCTCTCAGAGTATGACAGGCAGATCAATGCCATCGACCCGGAGTCCGAGTCGGCCAAATACGATCTTCTTGAAATACTTGATGAGATGAAAGACAGCTACAAAGATATGGCGGAGATTGAGGTCCCCGAAGAGTTTTCCGGAATAGCGGATATATCTCTTGAGGCCTCAGAATATATGGAAAAAGCCAATGAGTTCTATCATATGGCCTATGACAACGAATTCGATGAGGACAGCGAGATGCTGGCTTCCCAGTATTATGAGAGGGCCAACGACAGGGTTCTTATCATGCTTCAGGTGCTGCACGGAGAAGTCCCCGAAGGAGAGGGAATATCTGTTGAGACCCAGAGTACATACGAGATCTCTACCATTGAAGAAGACGCTGAAACAGATGAAGACTAAGGACAACAGATTCATTTATGCGCTCAAGTTTATAGCGTGTCTTTTGGTTATAACCATTCATGCCAGGATACCCGGGACTGTTGGGGACATCGTGCTTTGCATCGCACGTTTTGCGGTTCCCTTTTTCTTTGCGGTTTCAGGCAGATTCCTTCTTGTGGGCAGGGACGGATCACCGATAAGAGATGTGCCTTCCATCAGGAAGAAAGTGGCGGCGTCCCTTGGTAAGCTCATCAGGGTCACGGCGATAGTTTATTTTGTTTATCTGATCTTTTCTTTTATAGTAAACATGATCTATAAAACTCCGGTGTCGGAGTTTTTCTCATCAAGATTTAACATCGGTGAAATTGTGAAATTCCTTCTTTTTCATGGAGGAAAGGTTGTCTATGACTGGTCCTATGTATTTGACCATCTGTGGTATCTGTTTGCACTGCTTTATGTATATGCTCTTATATATGTATTTGCGCCGGTTCTTCGAAGCTGGTATAAAGCTCTTATAGTTATTCTGCTTTTCTTTTTGTTTTTTGGAGAGCTGCTTCAGACATATTATCCCATAAGACCATTTGACATAAGCATCAATACTCCGTATATGCTCAGAAACTGGCTGTTTGTGGGGCTTCCCTTTGTGCTTTTGGGTATTCTTTTTGCTGATCACGTATGTGAGGTCAGAAGCAAGGGCGAAGATTATGCTGCGCTGCATTTTGGGAAGCTTAAAGTTCCTGCACTTTTGCTTGTATTACTTGGGATGATATCAAGTGTCATTGAGGCTTTTGTAATAGATTTTAAGGAGGTGTATTTTGGTTCCCTTCTTATTGTGATCGGAGTACTTTTTTTGTCGGAGTCCGTAGATATCAGGAACAGGGTGCTGTGCACTTTGGGCAAAAGAGCTTCCTCCAATATTTATTTTTATCATGTGCTTGTGATGGCGGTTTTGGATCTATTATCACAGAACGGCATAATACCCGGATACAGCATGCTTTTAAAGCCGTTTCTTGTTATGCTGATCTGCTTTATTATCTTTTGTATAAAACCGCTTTGGGAGGAAATGAGAGAGGTTAGGAATTAGTATGAACAGAGAAGAGTTTTTGGCATTTTGCAAAGACAGGATAGTCTTCCTTGACGGGGCGACGGGGAGTAACCTCATGAAGGCAGGAATGCCTGCGGGGGTGTGCCCTGAGAAGTGGATACTGGATAACCCCAATGTGATAAGAGAGCTTCAGAGCGCATATGTGGAAGCGGGATCTGACATTATCTATGCGCCCACTTTTACCGGCAACAGGATTAAGCTTTCCGACTATGGTCTTACAGAGGAGATCGAGAATATAAATACAGAACTTGTGCGCCTTGCCAAAAAAGCAGCTGGCGACAGAGCGCTTGTCGCAGGTGACCTGACCATGACGGGAAGGCAGCTTAAGCCGATAGGTGACCTGGATTTTGAGGAGCTCATAGAGGTATATAAAGAGCAGATCAGGATCCTTGAGAGCGCAGGGTGCGATCTTCTTGTGGTTGAGACAATGATGAGCCTTCAGGAGTGCAGGGCTGCGCTTATCGCGGCCAAAGAGGTAAGTGACCTTGCGGTCATTGTGACGCTTACCTTTGAACCTGACGGAAGAACTCTGTTCGGCTCTGACCCGGAAGCGTCGGCCATATGCCTGGAAGCTCTTGGTGCTGCGGCGATTGGTGCCAACTGCTCCACAGGTCCCGACAGGATGGAAGCCATAATAAGGAAAATGGCTTCGGTAACGAACATCCCGATAATTGCCAAACCAAATGCAGGTCTTCCCAAGGTTGATGCCGACGGCAACACGGGCTATGACATGGATGCTGAGACTTTCAATACTGAGATGAAAAGGCTTATCATGTCAGGAGCTTCCATTCTTGGTGGATGCTGCGGAACGGACCCCTCATTTATCAGGCTTATCCACGATACCTATGGTGACATCAGGCCGGGTGCAACGGAGGGCGAAGATGGCGGTCCTATTCACAGGAAGATAAGCGGCAGAAGATATCTTTCTTCTGAGAGAAGAGCCCTTAGCTTTGGACTGGACGATCTCTTCATGATAGTCGGAGAGAGGATCAATCCCACAGGCAAAAAGAAGCTTCAGGCAGAACTTAAAGAGGGAAAACTTGATATGGTCCTTGGCTTTGCCGAGAGCCAGGAAAACGAGGGCGCATCCATTCTTGACATAAATGTGGGGATGGGCGGAATCGATGAAAAAGAAATGATGCTTAAGGTCATTTCCGAGGTGGGGACTACAACAGATCTGCCGCTTTGCATTGACACCTCAAGCCCTGAGGTAATGGAACAGGCTCTCAGGATATATCCCGGAAGAGCGCTGATGAATTCCATATCCCTGGAAAAGGGCAAGGCAGAAGTATTCCTTCCTCTTGCAAAAAAATACGGCGCTATGTTTGTGCTGCTTCCGCTGAGCCCCGAAGGACTTCCAAAGGATGCTGCGGAGAAGATAGACAATATAGAAAAACTCTCTAAAATGGCCTATGAAACAGGACTTTCCAAAGAGGACATAGTGGTTGACGGCCTCGTTGCAACTGTTGGCGCTGACAGTAAGGCTGCCCTTAACACTCTTGATACAATAGGGTACTGCTATGAAAACGGCTTTGCAACGATCTGCGGTCTGTCTAATATCTCTTTTGGCCTTCCTGAGAGAATGAATGTGAACACGGCCTTCCTCACCATGGCAATATTAAGAGGCCTTACGATGGCCATCGCCAATCCCTCTCAGGAGATGCTGGTTAATGCCGCATTTGCTTCGGACCTTCTTAGGAACAAGGCTGGGGCTGATATACGCTATATCGAGAGAATGGCAAGATACAGCGAGTTAAAAGATAATTCGCCTACGCAAAAAGACAATAATATCACATCTGTTAAAGATACCGATTTCCTTGGTATAATAAAGACAGATGTCTTGAAGGGAAGCAGGCATTCAATAGAAAAGGATACAAACGCAGCCATAGAGAGCGGCATTGATCCGAAGAAGATCCTTGATGAAGCCCTGATGCCTGCAATCAATGAGGTGGGAGAGCTCTTTGACAAGGGCAGATATTTCCTGCCGCAGCTGATATCCGGCGCTGAGACCATGAAGATGTCCATCGCAATATTGGAGCCTCTTCTTCAGAAGGACCGTGATGAGAGCAAGGTCCTACCCACCGTTGTGATAGCTACAGTTCGGGGAGACATACACGATATCGGCAAGAACCTTGTGGCTCTGATGCTCAAGAACTACGGCTTCAACGTTATCGATCTTGGCAAGGATGTTCCAAAGGAAGAGATAGTACAGGCTGCGCTTACCCATAATGCCGGGGTGATAGCTCTTTCGGCCCTTATGACCACCACGATGAAGGAGATGAAAAACGTCATCGACTATGCAAGGAGCTGCGGCGTGTCGGCTCACATAATAATCGGCGGAGCTGTGGTTACAGAGGATTTTGCCAGAGAGATAGGCGCCGACGGATACTCGGGTGATGCTGCGGATGCAGTAAGGCTTGTAAGAAAACTCCTGGGCACGTGAACAAAAGGCGCAGCAGGCAGATCAGGATTTGGAGGAACTTTGTATGATAGGAGCAGAGGCAATCGTCAAATGCCTTGAAAAAGAAAATACGGAGGTAATATTCGGCTATTCAGGAGTTGCCATAGACCCTTTCTGGAACAGTATTCTGGACACAGGGATTAAGACAGTTCTTATAAGGACTGAGCAGAATGCGGCTCACTGTGCAAGCGGATATGCGAGGATCAGCGGCAAAGTCGGAGTGTGCGCGGTCACATCCGGCCCCGGTGCAACCAACCTCATAACAGGCATTGCAACGGCCTATGCTGATTCGATACCTCTTGTTGCGATCACCGGGCAGGTCAACTCCGATATGATAGGAAGCGACGTCTTTCAGGAAGCAGATATAACGGGAGCCGTTGAGTCTTTTGTCAAATACAGCTACCTGATCAGGGATGTCAATGATATTCCCAGGGTATTCAAAGAGGCTTTCTTCATTGCGGGAAGCGGGAGAAAAGGACCTGTTCTCATAGATATTCCCATGGATGTACAGCTGGCGGAGTTTGGGGATAAACTGAGCTACCCCGAGAGCATCTCCATGAGATCCTATAAGCCCACTGTCAAGGGCAATATCGTACAGATCAAGAAGGTGATCAAGGAAGTTGAGAAGGCCAAAAGACCTGTTATCTGCGTGGGCGGAGGAGTTCATCTCTCCGGAGCTACAAGTGAGATTGTAAGGTTTGCAGAGCTCAATGATGTGCCGGTTGTGTCCACGATGATGGGAATAGGTGTAATGCCCTCCGAGCACAGGCTCTATTTTGGCATGGTTGGGAACAACGGTCAGCCCTATGCCAACAGGGCGATGAATGAGTCGGACCTTCTTCTCATGGTTGGAGCAAGGGTGGCAGACAGGGCGGTCAACAGACCTGACCTTATAACTGAGAACAAGGTCATGGTGCACATAGATGTGGATCCTGCGGAGATCGGCAAGAATGTGGGTCCCACAATACCTCTGGTAGGAGATATCAAGCATATCTTCAACGACTTTTTGGAGCAGGACGATCATGCGGATGATCACAGGGACTGGGTTGATACCCTCAATAAATACAAGGAAGACATGGATTCCGACAGGGTTCCGGACTACGCCATCGAGGCATATGTAGAGCCCAGGGACTTTATAAGAAGGCTCTCGAGAGCCATGAAGGATGATGCGGTCTATGTGGCAGATGTGGGTCAGAACCAGATATGGTCATGCGCTTATCACATCGTCAAGAGAGGAAGGTTCCTTACTTCCGGAGGTATGGGCACAATGGGCTACTCGATTCCCGCAGCCATGGGTGCCAAGCTTGCAGATTCTTCTAAACAGGTTGTGGCGGTTATCGGAGACGGCGCCTTCCAGATGAGCATGATGGAGCTTGCCACCATGAAGCAGTACAGGATACCGGTCAAGATCATTGTCCTCAAGAACGGATTCCTTGGAATGGTGAGAGAGCATCAGCACTATGTCTACAACGACAACTATTCCATGGTAGAGCTCAAGGGGGATCCTGATCTGGGTCTTATTGCGGCAGCTTATGACATGGAGTACAAAAAAGTTGACGGCAACAGCGACATAGACGGAGAACTTGCTGCTTTCCTTGAAAGCGACATATCGGCGCTGATGGAAGTAAGGATCGATCCGATGGAGCTCACAAGATTCTGATCATGGAAGTCTTTTCTGGCATGCAGACTATAAACGTCCCAAGGAGTAACAGATGAAGAGAATATACTCAGTACTTGTAGAGAACAGGGCAGGTGTGCTTTCCAAAGTGGCGGGGCTGTTCTCAAGAAGGAATTTCAATATTGATTCACTGGTTGTAGGAGAGACCGCAGACAGAGCGGTCTCCTGCATGACTATCGTATCCTCCGGTGATGAGAGAACAATAGAGCAGATTGAGAAACAGCTCAATAAAAAGATCGATGTAATCAAGGTCAAGACCTTCAAGGAGAGCATGAGCATCAACAGGGAACTTATGCTCATTAAGGTCAAGTACAACAGGGAGAACCGCCGCGACATCATGGAGAACTGTCAGATCATGAATGCCGAGATCGTAGACATGAGTAAGAATATGATGGTCATCCAGATCTGTGACACCTCAGAGAGGATAGAA
Organism: uncultured Butyrivibrio sp.; assembly: GCA_946546925.1. Classification (GTDB taxonomy): domain Bacteria; phylum Bacillota; class Clostridia; order Lachnospirales; family Lachnospiraceae; genus Butyrivibrio. The sequence goes on along the minus strand of CAMNOS010000021.1, from coordinate 3,516 downwards.
CTTTTCATTGAGATGCTGCGCAGTGTCAGCATCGTCGAGATTGCAAGAACCGGAACCGTGGCTCTTACAAAATGTAAAGAGAACTGATTGCAGCAGGCTTTGAACGGGAGCGGACAGCTATGAAGCATATAAGATCCGGACTTCTAATTGCATATTTTCTGGTTCTTTCTCTTTTGCTTATACCTGTAAAGACCTTTGCAGATGAAGGCGTATCGAGGCAGTACAGCATACTTTTCCTGTCTTCCTATGCCTATTCCAACGCAGCGGTACCGCCGCAGCTGGAAGGTTTCGAGGCGGGACTTGAGGGCGTCAATGCCGATATAAGCTATGAGTTCATGGATGCGGATAAATACTACGGTGGTATTGATATAGACAATTTTGACAAGTACCTCAGGTACAAGGTCTTTGCCAAGAGAAACTATGATCTGGTGGTAGTTGCCGACGATCCTGCCCTCAGGTATGCCATTAATAACAGGGAGATACTCTTTCACGATATTCCTATGGTCTTTATGGGAGTCAACAACACAGCGGAAGCGATCACAGCTTCTGCAATGCAGGATGCCACAGGTATTGCGGAGAGCCCGGACTTTGAGGGCAATTACAAGCTGATGACGGATCTTTTTCCTATGAGGAAGCATCTGTACATTATCGTGGATTCTTCGGTTGCGGGACAGGGCGACTATGTGGAATTCATGAAATTCAAGGATAACCATCCGGAAATCTCCAGTACTATCGTGAATACCGGCTATTACACTCAGAATGGTCTCAAAGACCTTCTTGGATCCATGGATGGTGATGACATAATACTGTTTCTTGACTTTACTATCGATGGCGAGAAAAACAGCTATTCACTGGAGAATGCTGCCAAATTCCTGTCGGAAAACGCTCCGGATGTGCCCATATTCAGACTGGCTTCCGCAGATATCGAACATGGAGTCTTCGGAGGAATATCCTACTCATATTTTGACGCGGGCAGGATTGCAGGAGAGCTGTCCCAAAGGATATTGAGCGGAGAGGATGCTGATGAAATGCCTCTCGTGACAACAGCTGTTACCCAGCCTTACTTTGAACAGTCCTGCATGGACAGATTCGGGATCAGGTTTTATCAGCTTCCTACAGGTTCCGTGGTCTTGAATGAGCACGATAATCTCGCGAAGTTTTATCGTGAGAACAAGACACTGAGCAATCTGATCATTGTAATAGCTCTTTTGCTGTTCTCTATCATAGGTATTCTGAATAATTCCAATAATCGAAGGAAGAAGCTTATCAGGATAGACTTCATGACGCAGATGCCCAACAGAAAAAAGCTTATGGAGGATATAGGCACTGTTATGGCTCAGTCCACTTCACATGGCATAATCATGATAGATGTGGATCACTTTAAGGACATAAATGACACCTTCGGGCACAAGGTTGGTGATGAGATCATCATCGGTGTAGCAGACAGATTAAAAGAAATGTCGGATAAGGAACTGACATTCTCAAGACTTGGCGGCGACGAGTTCTGCGGACTGTTTTTCAATCCAACACCCGAAAAGGGAGAGCAGATATGCAGGGATGTTATGGAGATGTCCCACAAGCCTTTTAAGACCTCGGCAGGCAACCTCAAGCTGAGCTTCAGTGTGGGATGTGCAATGTATCCGATAGATAACATTGATAAGACCAAGGTCATGGAGTGCGCAGACAAGGCACTCTATGCCGCCAAGGACAGGGGAAGGAACGGATATGTATTATTCTCCGGTATAGATAAGACCTGATGAATTGCGCTTATAGATGCCGGTTTCAAATAATTCTTTTTCTATATTGTCTGAAGTGATGGCAATGGGGCTGAGAAGGTAAGACGGAACAACCCTGTTGCCATTATTATATTGCTGTGTGTCATAGCTGCAGTCAAAATCCCAGTGTGACTTAGATATGAGATCTTCGCCCGGAGTATTGCCGCTTATTATATCCTTGCCAAGGGCGACAGTGACTACGGATTCCTGTTCCAGATGCTTGTAGACCGTCATGCTCTGAACCCCGTCCAGAATATTGTAGATATTGGCAATGTCGCCGTCCTGACCTGTGACAATTACTTTGTTTTTGCCCTTGTAATCGCTCTGAAGAGCCCTTGCTGCGCCGAGGGCAGTGGAGTCGTTGGCGCACAGGACCGCATCGAGCCTTGTCCCGACGGGATAGTAGGAGCTTAAGATTATCTGAAAACGCTGCTGTGCAATGTCTGTGGACCACTGAGCGGTAGAGGTCTCATAGAATTCTGTCTGGGATGACGGCACTTCGAGCTTGCCGTTATCAAGATAGGGCTTCAATGTGTCCATGGCGCCCTGATAGAAATATCTTGCGTTGTTGTCAACAGGGTCTCCTGTGACAAATTCTATGTATCTGGGCTTGGCGGTGAGCTTGAGTTCAAGAGTAGAAATGACATATTCTGCCTGCAGCACGCCCACCATGTAGTTGTCAAAAGAAACGTAGTAATCTACGGCATCTGTGCCCATTATAAGCCTGTCATAGGCAATTACCTTAATGCCAAGGGATGCAGCTTCTTCCAGTACTGTGGACAGGGCAGCGCCATCAACGGCTGTTATTACAAGAAGATCCGCGCCTCCCGCTATCATCTCCCTGATATCTGCGATCTGCGTATCTATAAGATTATTGGCGTATTTCAACATGACTTCACAGTCGGCACTTTCAAACTGTTTCCGCAGGTACGCACCATCCCTGTTCCAGCGTTCCAAAAGCCTGTCGGGCATAGAGATTCCTACAACAGTCCGGCCGTCGTCAGCGCGCTGGACTACTTCTTTGGTACCTTCCGATTCAATATTCTCCGCAGTATCACTGGGAGACGAAGATGAACTGCAGCCGCAGATGATCAATGCAAGTATGAGGATTCCTGTTAAAGCGGGTTTTAAAATATTCTTCATAAGCGATATGTCCTTAATCGTATATATAATCTCAACTGAATTTGGAAATACAGAATTATTTATGTACAATCACGCAATATTATTGTATCACTTATTGTGCGGCGAATTATATATAAAAATATGGTTACAATCCACGGTTCTTTCTGTTTTGGAAACTTATTGATCATTACAATTTCGACTAAATAAGCGTTCTTGCTATGAATTATTTTAATAGTCTGCCCCTTGCGATTTCTGTTTTTCTTATATAACAGGAATCCGAAAAGTTTTGCCTCGAAAGCGAAGTACTACTCCGTGCCCGAGGATATCAATCTGCCTTTCCCTACCGGAGTGATTGTAGCAAAAAGCAGCCTGCTGTCAAGGGTTGCCCGAGCACAGGTGCTCAGCGTACTGCCCCTTGACAGCAGGCTGCTTTTTGCATGTCAGCACTTAACCGGGAAAGGCAGGGTGGGCTTCCTTAAAATCTGTCGATATAAACCTGCTCCACCTTTTTTCGTTATTTCCACTTTTCGGTGGTACCTCCGGCACTATCGCAAGCGCTTTTCTCTGATGCTATGCCAAACAATACCACCTCTTTTCGTTATTTCTACTTTTCGGTGGT
>CAMNOS010000020.1 GCA_946546925.1 uncultured Butyrivibrio sp. | reverse complement strand
ATCACGATGAGCATGATCATGACCATGACCACGATGAGCACCATCACCACCATGATCATGACGAACACGACCATGACCACGATGAGCATCATCATCACCATGACGCTGATGATATCTTTATGAGCTGGGGAATGGAGACTCCTCTTAAGTATACAAGGGAAGAAATTGCGGATATGCTCTCCAAACTTGAGGACGAAGAGACCTACGGTATCGTTCTTCGAACCAAGGGAGTTGTTCCATCAGCCGACGGAAGCTGGATCGAGTTTGACTATGTACCTGGCGAGGCTGATGTCAGAGAAGGAGCTGCTGATGTGACAGGTAAGTTTTGTGTAATCGGTTCAGAGCTCAAGCAGGACAACCTCCAGAAACTGTTCAGAAGACTTTGATAACAGGGTCTTGTTATGATAAGGAGAGATAATTTGAAACCAGTATATATAATCAACGGCTTTCTGGATGCCGGAAAGACGGACTTTTTCAGATATACCATAGCCCAGCCCTATTTCAGGACCAAGGGCAAGACCCTTCTTCTTGTCTGTGAAGAGGGCGAGAACGATTATGAGGAGAAGCTCTTAAAGAGTACCAATACAGTAATTGAGTATTTTGAGGATGAAGAGGAATTCAATCCGGACACTCTTCTTGCGTTGGATGCCAAGCACAACCCTGAGCGAATTCTTATCGAATACAACGGAATGTGGAACTTCAAAAACCTAAAGCTCCCTATTATGTGGAAACTTGAGCAGCAGATAACAGTTATCGATGCATCCAGTTTTGAGCTCTACTTCAGCAACATGAAATCACTTCTTGCAGAGCAGATAAGAAACTCAGACCTGATTCTCTTTAACAGATGTGACGGAATTGAGGATCTTGCTTCCTATAAGAGAAATGTCAAAGCCATCAACCAGAAGGCCGACATAATCTTCGAAGACATGAACGGTGAAGTGGATGTGACCCTTGATGAGGATCTTCCCTTTGACCTCAATCAGGATCCGATAGAACTTAACAATTACGGCTACGGTATGTTTTATCTTGATGCGCTTGATCACGTGGAGCGATATGAGGGTAAAAATGTCAGGTTCAAGGGCATGGTATTAAAGCCTGAGGAATTCCCCAAAAACAGATTTGTTCCCGGGAGAATGGCCATGACCTGCTGCGCCCAGGATATGCAGTTTTTGGGATTTGCCTGTGAATATGAAGGCACGGATGATCTGAAAGAAAAGGACTGGGTCCTTGTAACAGCCAAGGTGGTGAAGCAGTTTGTTCCGGAGTACAAGGGCGAAGGTCCTGTTCTTCAGGCAATTTCTGTTGAGAAGACCACAGAACCGGACAATCCGGTCATAGATTTTTCTAATCCGGAGCAGTGACGTATTATGTTTAACTATCAGCCCCTTCAATGGGTTTTTCTGTTTTTTTTCTACAGCTTTTTTGGCTGGTGTTTTGAATCGACATATGTGACAATCATGGAGAAACATCCGGTAAACAGAGGGTTCATGCGTGGACCCTTTTTGCCGTTATATGGTTGTGGTGGTATCATGATGCTCGTGGTTTCAAAGCCTTATTACGACAATGTTTATCTTGTCTTTGTTGCTGGATGTATAGGCGCTACGGCTCTTGAGTTTGTGACTGGTGTTGTGATGGAGAGCCTTTTTAAAGTGCGCTATTGGGACTATTCCCACAAGAAGTTTAATTTCAGGGGATACATATGCCTGGAATCCACGATCGTCTGGGGTGTCTGTACGGTGGTGTTCACGCATTACCTTCAGATCCCGATTGAGCGCATTATACTTTCGATTCCCTACAATATCCTTACTGTTTTCACAGTGGTGCTGACGGTTCTTGTAAGTGCGGATTTTGCACTTGCCTTCAAGACGGCTCTGGATATCAGGGATGTCCTTCTCTATATGGAAAAAGCCAAGGCCGAGATGCAGAAGATGCAGAAGCGCCTTGATGTACTGGTCGCTTTTAAGGGCGAAGACATGAGGGAAGAAATAGCAGACAGGGTAGATGCGATAAGTGAGGTTCTTGAGAGGTCATTTGGCGCGATAAAAGAGAAGATGAGCCTTAATCCGGCTGCCTATGTGGGTAATGTCAGGGAAGAAGTCACTGAACTTTATGCCAGATACAGGGTGGTAATGAGCAGGATAACCCCCGCTCCTGTAAGGAATCTGATGGAGTGGTACAGGGAGAGGACAATAGCAGGCAACCCTACCATGTCATCTGAGAACTTCAGGGGAAGCATGGAGGAGCTCAAGGAAAAGACAACAAAAAAGAGCAGATTCTTTGGCTGGAAATGATCTGACGAAAATGATAACTAAAAAGATAACAAAAAAGATAACAAAAAAGGACCTCATGCCGGTGAGAAGACATGAGGTCCTTATTATTCAATATGATTTATGCCATCTTGTTAACAGCAAGTGCAAGACGGGAAACTTTTCTGGAAGCTGTGTTCTTCTTGAAAACGCCCTTTGACTCAGCCTTGTCGATAACTGATGTCGCAACGAGAAGTGCCTTAGCAGCTTCTTCCTTGTTGCCTGACTCTACTGCAGCTCTTACCTTCTTGATCTCGGTCTTAACTGCTGACTTGATCATCTGGTTCTGCAAAGCCTTTTTCTCGTTAACTAAGATTCTCTTCTTGGCGGATTTAATATTAGCCATAATTACCTCCGAAATAATCAAAATAAGTTATTGCAATGTTCGTGTGCGCATTAAGCCGGACACGGACAGTTAATGCCACATACGCTTGATATTTTAGATTAAAATATAGAAACTGTCAATAGATTTTGATATAATACACCGAGTACCAATTAAAAGTAAATGAGGATCAAAAAGTGGATCAGAGTAAGATTAGAAATTTTTGTATAGTTGCCCATATAGATCACGGCAAGTCAACGCTTGCAGACAGGATGATAGAGAAGACCGGTGTTCTCACGCTTCGCGAGATGCAGAACCAGGTCCTTGACAATATGGATATTGAGCGCGAGAGAGGTATAACGATCAAATCCCAGGCTGTGAGGATGATCTACAAAGCCAGGGACGGGCAGGAGTATACCTTCAACATGATAGACACCCCCGGACATGTGGACTTTGGGTATGAGGTTTCAAGAAGTCTTGCTGCCTGTGACGGTGCGATTCTTGTTGTGGATGCAACACAGGGAGTTGAGGCGCAGACACTTGCCAATGTATATATGGCTCTCGACCATGACCTTGATGTATTTCCCGTTATTAACAAGATAGACCTTCCAAGTGCCATGCCTGATGAGACCAAGGAGGAAATAGAGGATGTGATCGGCATTGAAGCGCACGATGCTCCCCTGATTTCAGCCAAGAACGGAATTAACATTGAGGACGTGCTCGAAGCAGTTGTACACAGGATTCCCGCTCCCACAGGAGATATAGATGCACCGCTCAAGGCACTTATTTTTGACAGCATATATGATTCCTACAGAGGAGTCATAGTGTTTGTGAGGGTGAGGGACGGAATAATCAAAAAGGGAATGAAGGTTCGCTTCATGGCTACCGCTGCTGAGGCGGAAGTAGTTGAAGTGGGATACTTCGGTCCCGGAAGGTTTATACCAAGCGATGAGCTTACCGCGGGCGATGTGGGATATTTTACAGCATCCATTAAGAATATCAAGGACACAAGAGTGGGAGATACAGTGACAGATGCTGACAGGCCCTGTCCGGAGCCGCTTCCCGGCTACAAGAAGGTCATGCCTATGGTTTACTGCGGACTTTACCCCGCTGATTCCGCTCATTATTCGGACCTCAGGGATGCCCTTGAGAAGCTTCAGCTCAATGATGCCTCTCTTTTCTATGAACCCGAGACTTCCCAGGCGCTGGGCTTTGGATTCAGGGCGGGATTCCTTGGACTTCTTCATCTTGAAGTAATTGAGGAGCGACTTGAGAGAGAATATGACCTCAACCTGGTCACGACGGCGCCTTCTGTTGTCTACAAGGTCCACAAGACCGACGGAGAGGTCTTTGACCTGACCAACCCCACCAATCTTCCGGATCCTTCTGAGATCGAATACATGGAAGAGCCCATCGTCAATGGTGAGATCATGGTGACTACAGACTATGTGGGTGCGATCATGCAGCTGTGTCAGGAGAGACGCGGCAAGTACCTGAGCACTGACTATATCGAGCAGACAAGGGCAATCCTCAAGTATGAGCTGCCTCTCAACGAGATCATTTATGACTTCTTTGACGCGCTCAAATCCCGTTCAAGGGGATATGCCTCTTTTGATTATGAACTCAAGGGCTATGAGAAGTCAGACCTGGTCAAGCTGGATATCCTTATCAACAGGGAAGAAGTCGACGCCCTGTCGTTTATAGTCCACAAGGACGGAGCCTACGAGAGGGGACGCAAGATGTGTGAGAAGCTCAAGGAGGAGATCCCCAGGCACCTGTTTGAGATCCCAATCCAGGCAGCTGTTGCAGGCAAGATAATTGCCAGAGAGACGGTCAAGGCCTACCGCAAGGACGTCCTTGCCAAGTGCTACGGCGGAGACATCACTCGTAAAAAGAAACTATTGGAGAAGCAGAAGGAAGGCAAAAAGAAAATGCGCCAGATCGGCAACGTTGAAGTGCCTCAGTCTGCATTCCTCAGTGTCCTCAAGCTGGACAACACGGACTGATATATGGGAAAAGATCTGTCTTTGTATGTACATATTCCGTTTTGCGAAAGGAAGTGCCTTTATTGCGACTTCCTTTCTTTTAATGCTGAAAAAAGCGCTATGGAGAGGTATTTCCGGGCGCTGGAAAATGAGATCGTGCGATGCGCAGAAGATTTTGAGGACTATGATGTAAAATCTGTCTTCTTCGGGGGCGGAACTCCCTCTTTTCCCGATCAGGATCTGATATGCCGGATGCTGCAGACTCTCGGAGAGAGGTTTAAGGTTGCCCCGAATGCGGAGATATCGATTGAAGTTAATCCCGCATCTGCCATAACAGATAAGCTTCTGGCTTTCAAAAAGGCCGGCTTTAACAGGCTAAGCATAGGCGCCCAGTCCCTTGATGATGAGGAACTAAAAAGACTTGGAAGACTCCATGACAGCAGGATGTTCTATGAGACCTATGAAAACGCCGTAGCGGCAGGCTTTGACAACGTGAATGTTGATATCATGAGTGCGCTCCCCGGGCAGAGCCTTACCTCTTACCTGGAAACCCTGAGTAAAATAACAAGGCTTGGGCCTAAACATATATCTGCTTACAGTCTGATCGTAGAGGAGGGAACACCGTTTTCTGAGATGGAGCTTGATCTTCCGGGTGAAGATGAAGACAGGGCTATGTACCACGAGACCAAACGCATCCTTTCGGAGAGCGGCTATCACAGATATGAGATATCCAATTATGCCCTTGGTGCGGATGAAACCTATGAATGCTACCACAACAAGGTGTACTGGAGAAGAGGAAATTACCTTGGGCTGGGACTTGGGGCTTCATCAATGGCCGGGAATATCAGGTGGAAGAACACCGGAAATCTGTCAGAGTATATTAAAACTTATACAGAAAAAAAAGATAAAGAATGCCCGTCAGATCAGGAATCTTTCATCCCGCCTGCAGCTGAGGATATAGAGCGGCTTGATGAGAAAGCGCAGATGGAGGAATTCATGTTCCTTGGGCTGCGCCTTGTCAAGGGAGTAAGCATGCGCGAATTCCGCCGTCAGTTTGGTAAGGATATATTCTCGGTCTATGGCGATGTCATTGACAGGTATATTGCCTCGGGGCATCTTCAGGTGGCAGATGAAGAGGGCGAAGTGTTCCTTCGACTGTCCGATGAAGGTCTTGATGTGAGCAACACCATAATGGCGGAATTTCTTTTTTAAGACGTTTTTTGTTTTTGACCGCCGTCACATTCCATGAGAAAATAGATGTTACATGAGGCTCATTCCGCTTTTTTTGACGGAGAACGGGCATATATTTGCATATTTGGGGAGGATTACAAAAGTATGAATTACAATTTTTTTGCACTGATATCAAGAATGAAATATATCGAGCGCTGGGCGCTTATGAGGAATACCAGACCTGAGAATCTCTGCGAGCACTCGATGGAAGTTGCCATGATCGCCCATGCCCTCTGCACTATAGGAAATGTTCGCTACGGAAGGCACCTCGATGCCAACAAGGCGGCTCTTATTGGACTTTACCACGATGCGTCTGAGATCATCACGGGTGATATGCCTACTCCGGTCAAGTATTTTAATGCGGAACTTAAGTCTGCTTACAAGGAGGTGGAGGCAATCGCTGATTCCAAGCTCCTTGAAAAGCTCCCTGAGGATCTCAGACCTTCCTTTGAGGAGATATTTGTTGCAAACGGCAGCGAGGATGAGAGATACATGAGGAGGCTTGTCAAGGCTGCGGACAAGCTCTCTGCCCTTATAAAGTGCATCGGGGAGATGAACGCGGGTAACTCTGAGTTCAGAACTGCAAAAGAGAGCACGGGAAAGGCGATAAGGAGCCTCTACCAGGAACTTCCCGAGGTCCTGGACTTTGTCAATGAGTTCCTATCTTCCTATGGAAGTACTCTCGATGAGCTTACCTGAATAAACTGCTTAGCGATATTTTATTGATTTTTTACCGAAATGGCACCATACTAGAATTATACAGAAAATTCAGGGGAGTGATTTATGCTCTTTATTAAGTGCGACGAACTTAAGCCGGGCATGCGACTTGCCAAACCGATATACAGCAAAAAAGGAGTTCTTCTATATGACCGGGCCTCTGTGCTGAAGGATGCGCAGAGTATCGAGAATATAAAGAGCTTTGGCCTTATCGGGCTTTTTATACTTGAACCTGCGGAGCCTGTTCCGCCAATGACTCAGGACGATCTTGACTTTGAGCGCTTCCAGACTGTCATGTACAACGAGATCATGGAGGAGCTTGAGAAAATTAGAAACAAGAGAAAGCAGGAGAGATTTCCTCACATCTGTGCGCAGATAATCAAGAACTACGGGAATCTTCGCAAGAAGATCAATTTCCAGCAGAGCCTTCGAAGCGAGGATGATTATCTGTATAAGCACAGCCTCAATGCGGCAATTCTTGCGGCGATGATCACCCATCAGATGAATGTTCCGCTTTCTGAGCAGAATGAGGCTGTGAGCGCTGCGGTAATACATGATATCGGTAAGCTTACTCTTCCTCCCGAAATGCAGTCGGGACAGAAGACCACCAGACAGGAGCGGGAGATGATAGACTCCCATGAGCTCAAGGGATACGAGATCATTGATGAAGCATTTTCTTTTCAGCCCAACATAAAAAGGTCCTGCAACCAGGCCAGAAAAGTGCTTCTTGACTACTACAACGATGAGCCGATCCAGACGATGAAGATGTTCACGGCGGCCAAAGTCCTGGTGGTTGCCGGGTATTTTGACAGACAGACCTCGGTAAGACTTGAGGATCAGCCGACATCGGAAATTGTGGTGATCCGTGAGATGATGAAGAGAAGTGATGTCTTTGATCCCAAGGTGGTGAAGGGGCTCATCGATTCGATCAATATTCTGAACCCTGGCCTGAGTGTGGAACTCAATTCCGGCGAGAAAGCTCTTGTAATAAATACCAATGAATTTGATTTTCTAAGGCCTACGGTCCTGAGCTTCAGTGACAACACCATAATAGACCTCTCAGACAGGAGAGCATATGGAAATCTGGAGATAGTGGACATCATGAAGACCATGGACAACAGATATGTCATGGATACGGCCAAGATGAAGGCTTTGGGAATAAACATTGACGAACCTGATTACGTTTGATTAAGGAGCATATATGTCAGTTATAGAAGATATCCTCAGACAGGCCAAAGACGCGGGAGCTTCCGATGTACACATAACTGTAGGACTTCCTCCCAAGATGAGACTTAACGGCAAACTCATCGCAATGGATAATTATAACAAGATGCTTCCCCCTGATACCCAGGCAATAGCAGATGAGATAATGAGCGAAGCCCAGAAGGCCAGACTCGAGGAAAATGGGCAGTGTGATATGTCTTTTTCCATCAGGAATGTCGGAAGATACAGGCTCAATGTGTTTAAACAAAGGGGCTCTGTTGCAATGGCATTCAGGGTTGTTGCTTCGACCATACCGGGCGCTGAAAGTCTGGGAATACCAGATACGGTAATTGACCTCTACAAGAAAAAGAGAGGGCTCATCCTGGTCACAGGTCCCACCGGAAGCGGAAAGTCAACTACACTTGCCTCCATCATCGACATGATCAACAACAACAGAGAAGCTCATGTCATAACGCTTGAGGATCCCATAGAGTTCACGTATCAGCACCGCATGTCCATCGTCAATCAGAGGGAGATCGGAACCGACTCCAACAACTATGCAAGTGCTCTGAGAGCGGCGCTGAGAGAAGATCCTGACGTTATCCTTGTAGGTGAGATGAGAGACCTTGAGACCATCAGCACTGCAATAACAGCAGCTGAGACGGGACATCTGGTCCTCTCGACAGTCCACACCATAGGGGCGTCCAACACCGTGGACAGGCTGATCGACGTATTTCCGTCCCATCAGCAGCAACAGATCAGGATACAGCTGGCGGGAGTTCTTGAGGCAATTATTTCTCAGGTTCTTATCCCGGCAACTGACGGGGTGTCCAGACTTGCAGCCTTTGAAGTGCTCCATATCAACAGTGCTGTGAGGAACCTTATCCGTGAAGGCAAGTCCCATCAGCTGATCACCTACATGCAGACCTACAGGAAACAGGGAATGATCACTATGGACGATGCTATCCTGGAACTCTACAGATCTCAGAAGATAACCAGGGAGATGGCACTTCAGTTTGCCCAGGATCCTGAGACGATGCAGAACAAAATGCTCAGATAAATAATAATCTTAAGAAAATCTTAAAGATTTTTAGGATCGGCCTGTTGTATAATAAGCAGGTCGATTTTGTTTTATATCTGTTAAACGGGCCGCAGATAAGTTGCGGCATCTGATTAGACTGTCCCTTTCCGGGATGGGGATTCCACAAACAACCAAATCACGAAAACGAGGAAAAGAGATGTTCAGTTCAGTTACATCGGGAGCCGTCAGCGGCATCATCTCCTACCTGATGCAGGTGGAAGTTGATGTTTCTGACGGGCTGCCCGGCTTTAACATGGTCGGCTTTATGAGCAGTGAAGTCAGGGAAGCCGGCGACAGGGTCAAAGTGGCCCTGAGAAACGCAGGGAGCAGGGTGCCTCCTGCAAAAATCACTGTCAATCTGTCTCCGGTCGGAATCAGGAAGGCAGGCGTTGTTATCGACCTGCCGGTGGCAGTTGGGATAATGGCCTCAATGGGCGAGATACATGCAGAAAGTCTTGAGAAAACGATGATCCTTGGGGAGCTTGGACTCGACGGGGAAGTCAAGGCAGTCAAGGGAGTACTTCCCATAGTCAAAAAGGCCAGAGAGGAAGGCTATAAGAGAGTCATTCTCCCAAAGAGTAACGCAAGAGAAGGAGCAGTTGTAAGCGGGATAAAGGTAATTGGCGTCACCTCGCTTCAGGAGACTGCTCTTTACCTTAATGCGGATGAAGGAGAAAAAGATCTGCTGATCCCTCCATCTTATGTGGATGTGCAAAAGCTCTTTGAAGAGGCTGAGAAGATGGATGAGACACTTGATTTTGCTGATATCAACGGGCAGGCGGGGCTAAAGAGAGCGGCAGAGATCGCGGCTGCGGGATTTCATCACCTCCTGCTCATAGGGCCTCCCGGAGCGGGAAAGAGCATGGTGGCAAAGAGAATGCCAACCATCATGCCGCCTCTTTCTCTTGAGGAGAGCCTTGAGGTTTCAACGATCTATTCTGTGGCGGGGATGCTCGGAGAAAATGAGGCTCTGGTCACAAAGCGTCCCTTTGTCAGCACTCACCATCTGGTGACGGATACAGCTCTCGTGGGAGGAGGCACTGTGCCAAGACCCGGGATCATATCTCTCGCCCACAGAGGCGTTCTTTTTCTGGATGAGATGCCGGAGTTTTCAAGGACCAAACTCGATATGCTAAGGCAACCTCTGGAAGACAGAAAAGTGCATATTGTAAGAAACCGTGGGACCTACACCTATCCTGCGGATTTTCAGCTTATAGGCGCCCTTAATCCCTGCCCCTGCGGCTATTATCCCGACAGAAACAAGTGCAGGTGCACGCCCAATGAAATAAAGCGCTATCTGGGGCACATTTCGGGTCCTGTTTTTGACAGGGTAGACATCTGCGTAGAAGCTCCGAAAGTAGACATTGCGGATCTTGCAGCAGGAAGCAGACATGCAGGAGAATCCAGCAGAAGTATACGCGAAAGGGTTCTGAGGGCACGGGAAGTGCAGAAAAAGCGCTTTGAGGGGACCGCTCTTAAGTTCAACTCGGAGATGACGCCCCGGGACATAGAGATTTACTGCAGGCTCTCACCCAGAGAGGAGTCATACCTTGAAAATGTCTTTTGCAACATGGACTTAAGCGCAAGGGCCTATCACAAGATACTGAGAGTTGCCAGGACGATCGCCGACATAGACGGGTCGGAGGATATCAGACTGATCCATCTGAGCGAGGCGGTATCATACAGGATCACAGACGGACAATACTGTTTTCAGAGGGAGGAATGAGAATTGGAATTAAAAGAAAACGATTATGCACATTGGCTGATAAATGTGCCGGAGATTGGAAACATCAGTGCAATAAAGCTTATTGAGAGTGGAATGAGCTGCAGGGACGTATTTGAGAGCAGGGCTTCGGATCTTGGAGGGATCCTGTCACACAATCAGATCAATGCGCTTTTTAAGTCCAGAACGTCATGGGATTTTCATGCAGAAAAAGAAAAACTAAGGTCAAAAGACATAAGGTTTATCTCAAGGCTTCATCCGGATTTTCCGGGGAAGCTGTTGGACATACCTTCAGCTCCTTTTGGCATATATGTAAGGGGCAAGCTCCCTGACCTGGGGAAACCTTCGGTTGCGATAGTAGGTGCCAGGATGTGTTCGGACTATGGCAGATATATGGCAAGACAGTTCGGAAGGGACCTTGCCCTTGCCGGGGTGCAGGTGATAAGCGGAATGGCCAGGGGAGTTGACGGCATATCCCAGAATGCAGCGCTTCTGGCAGGAGGAACATCTTTTGCTGTCCTTGGGTGCGGAGCAGACATCTGTTACCCGGAAGAGAACAGAAAGGTGTACGAAGCCCTCCTGGAGAGCGGCGGTATCATTTCGGAATTTCCGCCGGGAACAAAGCCGATAGCCAATTTTTTCCCTATGAGAAACAGGATCATAAGCGCGCTTTCGGATGTCCTTCTTGTGATAGAGGCAAGGAAGAAGTCGGGGACATCGATTACCGTTGACACTGCGCTTGAGCAGGGAAAAGAGGTGCTTGCAGTGCCGGGGAGAGTGACTGACAGGCTCAGCGACGGATGCAACAATCTGATAAGCCAGGGAGCGGGAATCGCCATAAGGGCGGAGGATGTTCTGGACAGGATAAGAACGGAATGCGGCACAGGGCCCGCGGAGAAATCCGGCGGTATGGCTGCAGATAAATCTGATGATGAGGATACTTTGAGTTTCGAGGTGGATGATGAGAAAGACGTGGAAAATCCGGAAATCACACTTGACAGGGAGATTCTGGAGATAGTGGATATCATCCCGATATCAATGTCATCGATAATGGAGGAACTGTACAGAAGGGGCAGGGAGGTATCGGTACCGGTTCTGATGAACCGCCTTCTGGAGCTTACAGGGAGCGGGCGCATCATCCAAAACGGCGCCTATTATCGCAGAATTGTGGGTTGAAATGCGGGTTAAGACGGGAAAACGCCTTAACTTCGCCGTGTATTTATGCAAATGCATGCATAATGGCTTGATTTCGCGTGGTACACCGATTGCGCAAAACGTTACCGATAACGTTTCCGGAAACGTTACCAAACAAAAAGTCAATGTGCATTCTGTATAAAATTCGACATCTATTATCATTAAAAATGTTTAATTGACAAAAAGTTGCACAAAGTATATTCTTTTTGTGTGAGCAACCGATTGCGCAATATTTTACGCAGTCAAGAACCAAAAAATGGAGGGAATAATATGAAAAAGAAATTGGTATCTGTTATGTTGACAACTGCCATGAGTGCAGCACTGCTTGCAGGCTGCGGACAGCAGGCAGCACAGGAAGTAGCTGAGACAGCTACAGATGCAGCAGAGACTGTGGCTGAGACAGCTACAGATGCTGCAGAAACAGTGGCTGATACAGCAGCTGACGCTACTGAGGCTGTAGCTGAGGACATCGACTACGGTTCAGGCGAGGTTAAGGTTTGGGTAGCCGACAATGTTGTTGACTTCACTAACGAGCAGATCGCAGCATTCCAGGCTGAGCATCCTGAGATGAGCGGCTACACATTCACAGTTGAGGCTGTAGGCGAAGGCGATGCAGCAGGCAACATGATCACAGACGTTGAGGCAGGTGCTGACATCTATGCATTTGCACAGGATCAGATCGCAAGACTTGTTACCGCAGGTGCTCTTGAGGTTGTTGAGGATTCCAACGCTGAGGCAATCAAGGCTCAGAACGATGCAGGTGCTGTTGGAGCAGCTACTGTTGGTGGAACTCTTTATGCTTATCCTCTTACATCAGACAACGGATACTTCCTTTACTACGACAAGAGCGTTGTAACAGATCCTTCTACTCTTGAAGGCATCGTTGCAGACTGCGAGGCAGCAGGCAAGAACTTCTACTTCGAGATCAACTCAGGCTGGTATCAGACAGCATTCTTCTTCGGAACAGGTGCTGAACTTACTTATGATACCGATGATGCCGGTAACTTCACAAAGTGCAATTCAACATATGCTTCTGATGCAGGTGTTGTAGCTCTTAAGGAAATCGCTGAGCTTGCTTCTTCCAAGGCATTCCAGAACGGTTCTGCAATAAGCAACGCAACAAACGTTGGTGCTATCGTTGATGGTACATGGGATGCTCAGGCAGCCAAGGATCTCTTCGGTGACAACTATGCATGTGCCAAGCTTCCTACATTCGAGGGTGCAGACGGCAAGACATACCAGATGTCAGGTTTCGGCGGATTCAAGCTTCTTGGTGTTAAGCCTCAGGAAGATGAAGGCAAGCTTGCAGTATGTGACGCTCTTGCAGCATACCTTTCAAGCGAGGAAGTTCAGCTTGCAAGATACAATGCAGTTGGCTGGGGCCCTTCAAACTTAAACGCTCAGCAGTCTGATGCAGTTAAGGCTGATGAAGCTCTTTCAGCTCTTGCAGATCAGCTCCAGTACACAATTCCTCAGGGACAGTACCCCGGAGACTACTGGTCACTTGCAACATCACTCGGTGATTCTATCATCGCAGGCGAGATCACAGCAGCTTCTTCAGATGATGACTTCATGAAGGCTCTTACAGACTTCCAGGCAACCTGCGAAAGCTACGCACAGTAAGTGAGTGATATAGGGATTCAAAGTCTCAAGGTGCTGTGCTTGCACAGTGCACATTGAGACCTTGAAGACCGAACATACATGAGGAAGCAGCACGACAGTGCGGATTCCGAATGTATGCAGCCTTGCGAGAACGTAAGCGGAGCAAGGCGTATATCACGATAAATTTAAAATTCTTCAACTCAATTTTAAGGCTCGGATTCCACCGGTTTCCGGGCCTTTATTAAACTAAAGATTTTCTTTATTCAATGATAAAGGAGGCCAAAAGAGGTATGGCACAGGGCACAGATAATAAAAAAACTGGTGCACTTTCCGAGTTCTTTAAGGCGTTTGGCAGAGGCTTTAAGGATATTGGGGTTACTTTTGCAGAGGGCGACTGGAAGACAAAGCTCTCTTACTTGATATTTGGTTTTGGTCCTCTGCTTAGAGGACAATTTGTTACGGGGGCTGCACTTTTAGCCTGTGAAGCCCTGTTTATCTGGTTTATGACAGGCTTTGGATGGAAATACCTGTCAAAGATCGCGACGCTTGGAACAGTAGCTACCAAGAAGGTTGGCCGTAAAACAGTTTACGGCGACAACAGCTTTTTGATCCTTTTGTTCGGCGTTCTGGCTATATTCGCAGTTATTGCACTAATTGCAGTCTGGTATATCAATATCAGGGTGAACAGAAAAGAGGAGCTGATTCTTAAATCAGGCAAGAAGCTTCCTTCCAACAGGGATGTCATTGCTTCTTTATTTGACAAGAACTTCGATAAGACACTTCTTGCTCTTCCTGTTACCGGAATCTTTATATTTACAGTGCTTCCCATAGTGTTCATGATCCTGGTGGCTTTTACCAACTATGACAAGAACCATCAGTCGCCTACGAATCTCTTTACCTGGGTTGGATTTGAGAACTTTAAGAACCTTGTTTCGTTTTCGGGGGCAGGCATAGGATCCACCTTTGTTCATGTGCTTCTGTGGACTCTGGTCTGGGCTTTCTTTGCAACGTTTACCAACTATTTCCTTGGACTTGCGGTTGCTATGCTCATTAACAAAAAAGGCATAAAGTTCCAGAAGCTCTGGAGGACGATTCTCGTCATGACCATAGCTGTTCCGCAGTTTGTATCTCTTTTGTATGTCATGAAGATGTTTGCCAACGACGGACTTATCAACGGATACCTCCTCAAGTGGGGCATCATCAAGAACTATATTCCTTTCTGGACAGATCCGGTACTTGCAAGGATCACGATCATTGTTGTCAACATCTGGATCGGCATCCCATACATGATGCTCATAGCTACAGGACTTCTGATGAATATCCCTGAGGATCTCTACGAGAGCGCAAGGATTGACGGAGCCAATCCCTGGCAGATGTTCAGAAGCATAACACTTCCCTACATGCTGTTTGTCACAGGACCTTTCCTTCTGACACAGTTTACCGGTAACCTCAATAACTTCAATGTTATCTATCTTCTTACCCAGGGTAAACCTCAGTCCGTTAACCTGGCTGAGAAGGCCGGAAATACAGACCTTCTTATAACATGGCTCTACAAGATGACAGTCAATGACACCAATTACAGGATGGCTGCGGTAATCGGTATCATGGTATTTGTTGTTACGGCGGTCATTTCACTTGTTGTATACAACATGCTTCCGTCAGTAAGAGATGAGGAGGGCTTCCAATAATGAAGGGATCATATAAAGCAAAAAGAACTGCAGGTAATGTTATTGCATATATTATTTTGATACTGATCAGCATAATATGGCTGTTTCCGTTCGTGGGGCTCGTGCTTCAGAGCTTCAGGTCCTATGCCACGGAGTACGGTGGAATGGTGGACTATCTTGTCCCTAAGGCATTTTCTCTGGACAACTACAAATTCCTGTTTGATTTAAGTCAGACCAACTATCTTCTGTGGTACAGGAATACGATCGTGATCGCGTTTTTTGTGACGCTGTTTCAGACCATTGTTGTTCTGTGTGTCAGCTATGCTCTTTCGAGAATGAGATTTACCGGAAGAACCTTCCTTATGAGGTTCTGGCTGATCCTGGGAATGTTCCCTGGATTCCTTACAATGATCTGCCTGTATTTCCTCTTAAAGCAGTTTGGACTTACACAGGCGGGTGCTATCCCGGGACTTATCCTTGTGTCTGTTGCAAGCTCAGGAATGGGCTACTATGTCTGCAAGGGATACTTTGACACAATTCCCAAGGCACTTGATGAGGCAGCGAGGATCGACGGCGCAACAAGGTCCAAGATCTTCTTTGTGATGACAATTCCCATGAGTAAGCCGATCATCATCTATACCGCTCTGGTTGCTTTCATGGCACCCTGGTGCGACTATGTATTTGCTTCTTATGTCGCATTCGGGCATGATTCCAGCTACAACGTGGCAGTCGGAATGACAAGATGGGTATGGACCAACGACTATCAGGGATACTTCACAAGATTCTGTGCAGGCGGCGTACTTGTTGCAATTCCGGTAACGCTCCTGTTCATGTTCCTGCAGAAATATTACGTAGAAGGTGTCACGGGAGGCGCAGTAAAAGGCTAAAATGGCTGAGAACAAAATCACCATCGATGACATCGCAAAGGCGCTTGGCATTTCCAAGACTACCGTTTCCAGAGCAATTTCCGGGAAGGGGAGAGTCGGAGAAGAAACCAGGCAAAAGGTGCTTGATTTCATCGACAAGCACAATTACAAACCGAATATTATGGCAAGGGCTCTCGCTCAGCAAAAGACATATAACATCGGTGTTGTTTGGCCTGATGATTACAACGCTGTGGACCTTCCGTTCTTCCAGCGTTGTATGACAGGCATGAGCGAGGTGACCGGAAACTTTGGCTATGACATAATCGTATCTCTGATGACAGGGAACGATCTGACGGGACTAAAGAGGATAATAGACAATCACAAGGTTGACGGGATCATCCTTACGAGGACCCTTGTGGACGACAGGCCCGCGCGTTTCCTTAAAGAAAGCGGCATACCTTTTGTTGCTGTAGGCAGCACTGAAGATCCTGACATCGTTTATGTTGACAACGACAACTTCTCTGCCTGCCGGGAACTTACTTCGATCCTTATAGCAAAGGGGATGAAGAGACTTGCACTCATTGGCGGATCTGCCAATCACGTGATCACCAGGACGAGGCAGAAGGGATTTGTCGCTGCCTATGAAGAAGCGGGACTATCGGCTGATCCTGCTCTTATGTATCTGAACATAGAGAGCACATCCAAGGTAGGTCATATTTTAAAAGAGCTTCTCAAAAAGAAAGTTGACGGCGTTGTGTGCATGGATGACAACCTTGCAGGTGAAGTCATTTCGCGGTGCAGGGATGAGCACATCAATATCCCCAAGGAACTGAGGCTTGCATCTTTTTATAACAGCTCGATCCTCGAGAGCGCTGTTCCGACAGTGACATCGCTGAACTTCAATGACAAGAATCTTGGAGCGGCAGCGGCAAAGCTCCTGATAGATATGATAGACGGGGCGAGTGTATCAAGCAGGATACTCAGGAATTATGAAGTAATACTCAAGGAAAGTACGAAATAAAAGGAGTTAACACATGAAAATCACATCAGATTCCCGGGTGAGTTTTGACCCGGTGAGCCTTCTTGTTGACGACAAGCGCTATTTCCCAATGATGGGAGAGATGCATTTCAGCAGGTATCCAAATAAATACTGGGATGAGGAACTCGCCAAGATGAAGGCCGGGGGTATAGATATAGTTTCTCTCTATGTAATCTGGATCCACCATGAAGAAGTGAAAGGTGAGTACGACTTTACCGGGGACAGGGATCTTAGAAAGTTCCTTGAGGCGGTTAAGAGAGCCGGACTATACAGCATCTTAAGAATAGGACCCTGGGCTCACGGAGAGGCGAGAAACGGAGGCCTTCCGGACTGGCTTTTGGAGGATGCCAGAGAGCATGGCTATGTTCCAAGGAGTGATGCTCCGGGTTACCTTGTTCACGCAAGACACTTCTATGAGAAGATATATGAAGAAGCGAAAGGCTTTTTTATCAAGGACGGCGGTCCTGTCATAGGTGTTCAGATTGAAAACGAATACGGACACTGCGGCGGGCTTGGCGGCGAGGAAGGAGAGCAGCACATGAAAACTCTCCTTGCCATGGCAAAGGAGATAGGCTTTGATGTTCCCATCTACACTGCAACCGGCTGGGGAGGCGCCGTGACCGGAGGAATGCTTCCTGTCATGGGAGGCTACTGCGAGGCGCCCTGGGATCAGAGACTTACCGAGATTGAGCCAAGCGGGAACTATATCTTCACCAGGGAGAGAAATGACCACAACATTGGTTCTGACCATGGCATAGGTGCAGGGATCACCTTTGATATGGATAAATTCCCCTATCTGACAGCGGAGCTGGGCGGCGGACTGCAGGTCACTAAGCACCGAAGGCCTGTTGCCACGGGTACTGACACCGAGGCGATGACAATGGTCAAAATCGGATCCGGTGCCAATCTCATCGGATACTACATGTACCACGGCGGTACCAATCCAAAGGGCAGACTCACATCACTTCAGGAGACAAGAGAAACGGGCTATCCCAATGACCTTCCTGAGTTTTCCTATGACTTTAATGCACCCTTAAGGGAATACGGTCAGATGGAGGATACCTACAGAAGAGTCAGAAGGATCGGCACTTTCATCCACGATTTCGGCGATGATCTTACTGACATGGCGTTCACAGAGCAGCCCGGCAATCCCTCAAAGCCTGAGGATCTTGAGAGTCTGAGAACTGCTGTGAGATACAAAAGCACCAAAGGACCTGACGGAAAAGAGATATCCAGAGGCTATCTTTTTGTCAACAACTATCAGAGAAGATATGAGATGAAAGACCATGAGAATGTGGCTCTTGCGGCTTTTGCCGGGGACGGAAGAGTTCTTTCTTCTCTTGGCAGCAAAGATATTAAGAACGGCGACTACTTCTTTTATCCATTCAATATGCCGATCGGAAAGAACGCTCTTCTGACATGCCAGGCCACACCTCTTTGCATCCTGCATGATACAGACACAGAGGGCCATGATACCTACGTGTTCTATTCGGAGAACGGAAACGGCGCGGATATGGATGTGACAGGCGATCTGGAGGGCAACAGCATCCTGACTATAACGGATGATGAAGCTCTGCATGCTGTCAAGGTCATAATTGGCGGCAGGGAGCACCTCATAGTTTCGGATGCCGAAGCGGTCACCGATGATACGGGGAGCGTCATTTTGTACCAGGAAGTGACTGACGCAGAAAGAAAGAAGAGGCCAAGATTCAGGATCTACCCTGACCTTTCAGAAATTCCCGAGGGCTTTGCACGCAGGAAGGATGCTGAGAAAAAAGCAGATTTCCTCTCAAGTGACTGCTTTGCCTCTTATGAGTACAAAGAGATACTTAAAAATGATCTCAGGGCAGACTTTAGTACAGATTCCTCTGTAAGGTATACACTGGATCTTCCGGGCAGGCTTTCCGGAGCGGATGAGATCTTTGCAAGTATAGAGTACGAAGCTGAAGAGGCGTCCCTGTATAAAGACGGTGAGAAGATAGCGGACAACTTCTACACCGGTCAGGAGTGGGAGATAGGACTTAAGAGATACTTTGATATCTACGGCGAAAATGACAGGCTCAGTATGGATGTAGAGCTTGTTCCGCTCAAAGAGGATGAGAAGGTTTATCTCCAGACATGGCCCAAAATGGTGGATGGAGAGGCGTCGAGATTAGTTAATATACATTTAATAGTTCAGTATTGTATCAAAATATCATAATTTGACGTATAATAGTGTTATGGGTTTTTTTGCGCCCATAACACTATTTTGGTTTAAAGCCGCGGAGCAGCTTATGCAATATAACTATTACTTTGACATCTGCGCCATTTGCATACTGTTGACCATAGCTATTGTCTCTCTGTCGAGGAGGTGGGTTCCCGCCTACAGGCAGAGGGCTTACAGCATGCTCTTTTTGGCAGTGTTTGTGGCTACACTGGCAGAGCGGATGGAGACATATCTTCAGATGAACCCGAGCAGTGCTTTCTGGTACCATCCCGCTGAGATGCTGAGCGGGTCGATATACTTTATTGCACATCTCGGATCCGGATTCTTTTATCTTTGTTACATCCTCTCGGTTCTGGATATCTTCGTTCACGTCAGGAAGATGCGTGATTTCATCACGATATTCATGGGATATTTTATCGGTATTGCCCTTGTTCTTATCAATTTCTTTGTACCTGTCCTTTTTTACTATGATGAGAACGGAATGTATCACAGACAGGGCCTTATTGTCATATACTATCTGCTTGCGGTCTACTTTATGGGATACGGCATTGCACTTATTTTCAGGTACAAAAAGCTGATGCGCAGAAGGGCCAAGGTTGTGATCCTCTCTTACGTGGTCCTTGTTACCATCGGAATCATAATCCAGTTCTTCCTTCCGACAGTTCTCATTGAGAACCTTATGAGCGCGGTCAGTATAACTCTTGTATACATATCGCTTCAGAATCCGAGTGAGATGGTTGATGAGTACCTCAATATCCTCAACCGGAGGGCTTTTCTTGAGGGGCTTGATATAAAGACCGACAGGGAGGCAACTCACAACACCATATTTGTCACCATAGACAATATCAGAAACCTGACTGAGGAGATCGGATATGTTCAGGCGCAGAGCGTTTTGAAAAAGATCGCCAGATACCTTAAGACTGTGGGCGGAAGGCAGTTTGCGCTTCAGACCTATACATACAGATTCTCCGATTACATATTTGCAGTTAACGTTCACTCTATAGATGATGCCAAGGTGGAAGCGCTTATTGAAGCGATTGCACAAAGGCTGCAGGAACCCTGGATTTTCTCGGATATGGCTATCAGAGTTGAGGGGCACTGCTTTAAAATGAAATATCCGGATAACTATAAAACATCCTCGGAACTTATGACCAGAATCGATGTTATTACCGAGAATATCGAGATTGAGCCGGATGTCATCATAGACCTCAACAAGTCCGGATACAACGATCTCAAAAGAGGTGTTGACTACGATCTGCTTTCAAGGAACAGCATAGATGCCAAAACTGCCGTGATGAAGTTCCAGCCGATCCTTTCCAAGGTCTACAGAATTAATTACTGTGCAGATGCTCTGTGCTTCATGTGCGATGAGTATGGCAACGAAGTTGATATGAGAGGACATATTCCTGAGATCAAAGTATCTCAGGCGCTTCTTGATGCGGATGAGTTTGTGTACAGAAATGCCTGCAGGTCACTCAATTTCTGGAATGCCGGTGACAAAAACGGCAAGTATCGTGCGATTGTAGGCCTGTCGCAGGGAGAGATCTCAAGGACAGACTTTATCAGGAGGATCAAGAAAATCCTCAGGGAAGAGAGAGCGGAGGCCTCCTGGATAACCATAAAACTTACTGAGACAACACTCTCCACCATGAACAATGTGGCTGAGAGAAATCTGCAGCTTCTTGGAGAGATGAAGTGCTCGATCATCGTTGACAGATTCGGAAGCGGCTATTCCGGAATTGACAGGATACTGAATCTTCCTGTTACCCAGATCAACATCGATCATGAGATCCTTAAGAAGGCTCATGATTCTGAACATATGAAAATAGTTCTTCAGGGCATAGTCAATCTTTTCCACGATATCAGTATTTTTGTCGGGGCATCAGATATCTCCTGCGCTGAAGAAAAAGAAATGGCTGAGGAACTGGGCTGCGATTTCCTTATCGGAGATTATCTTGCGCCTCCTGTCAAGGACAGCTCTTTCGTCAAATATATTGATGCTTATTTTGAAGAGGGGTAAACATGGAGTTAATTACCAATCCTCAAACTTTTCATATATGTTTTTCAATTTCATCCCTTCTGCTCGTACTGGTTTCGCTCATCATCAATTCGACTGAGGAGCTGTATGATAGCAGGCAGAGACGGCTTTTTGGGATGATTATTTTTGATGCCCTGGTTTTGAACCTGGCAGGGCTTTTTCACTATCTCTGGAGCTACAGCGATATATTCAGAAGCTCTGTCTCAATCGAAATGAACAATGCGATAGTCATCATAGAAAAGATTGCGACCTATCTTCTGGCTTACCTCTCGACCCTTTATGTTATGGCGATATTCAGGGTTGAGTTTGATACACCCTTTAAAAAAGCATTTTTGTTTGTCCCTGTACTGTATTCAATCGGAGTATTCCTGAGCGGCTTTGTTACGGATTACTTCTTCTATTTTGATGAGCATGGTGAACTTGAGTACAGATATTTCCAGGGTGCGACGGTAAACATATGCCTGTTCATATATTTTCCGTATGTGGCCTATCTGTATGTCAGGTATGCCAGAGGATTCAGCACTGAAAAGATGCTGTCCCTGATAGCGTATTTTGTACTGATGCTTGCGGGGATACCGATCCGCATAATTACCCGGTCAAGTTCGATTTTCGAATTCAGCGTATCTCTGGCACTTCTTTTGTGTGTATATACCTTCCAGAATCCCAGCGAGTTTTCGGATTCCTTATCTGGTGCCGGCACCAAGAACGCCCTGAATTTTGCAATAACCAATAACCTGACCCGGAAGAAGATGTTTACCGTCTTTGGCGTTGCGATCGACAGGCTGGATGTGATAATCGGCGGCTCGTCCCTTGAGATGATATCGGAACTGCTCTCTCAGATAACTTCTTACTTAAGGCACCTGTGCCTCGAGGGCAATATCTTCTACATGGATGACGGCAGTTATCTGATGATCTTTAACGGAGTTGACCCGGATGACCAGATCATAGAAAAGACGGCCGAGCAGATTAAAAAGAGATTCAAAGAGCCCTGGGTGATGAATGAACAGGAGATGAAGCTCTTTGTAAAGACCTATTCCATAGGCTTCCCTGACGAAGTCAACTCACTGGATAAGTTTAATGAAGTAAGGGGCATTATACAGAAAGTCCTTCTGCGCCATAACAGGGATGTGCTGAGGGTATCCGATCTCAATCTCAAGCACTTTGAACACGACAAGAGAATTGATTCCATAGTTAAAAGAGCTCTTGATGACGGGCTTCTGGAAGTATATTATCAGCCTATTTACAACACTAAGACCGGAAAGTTCTCAAGCTGTGAGGCGCTTCTTCGGCTTCGGGATCCGCAGCTGGGATTCATTTCTCCTGCGGTGTTCATGCCGATAGCAGAGAGAAACGGCACTGTCATAGCGATTGACAGCTTTGTGCTCTCATCTGTCTGCGAGATGCTCCAGACTTCAACTGCTGTTGAGCTGGGACTTGAGTATGCCGAAGTCAATCTGTCTGTAGTTGACTGTATTCAGACCAACCTTGCATCGAGCGTTCTTAAGACCCTCAGCAGGTTTGAGATAAGGCCGGATCAGATCAATCTGGAGATAACAGAGACCGTGGCGGAAGATATCAACTCTGCAATGGATGAGAACATCACGACTCTTATAGACAGAGGTGTTTCTTTTTCCATGGATGATTTCGGAACCGGCTACTCCAATCTTTCCAGGATTGCGACGATTCCGGTGGAAATGTTCAAACTCGACAAGAGCATCGTTCAGTCGGCCTTTGAGTCCGAGACATCTTACATGGTAATGCTCAATTATGTGAAGATAATCAAGAAACTTGGCAAGAAAATCATCGCTGAGGGAGTTGAGACGGAAGAGCAGGCCAAGCAGATCATCAGGATTGGCTGTGATTACATACAGGGATTCTTCTACGCGCGTCCCATGCCCAAAAACCAGTTCCTGGAATTCTTAAGGCAGAACAATACTTAAGGAAATTATTGCAAACAATCTTCTCTGATAGTACAATTTACCAGTGTGTCGTCCTAAAATGCGATGACACACTGCATTTATAATAGGAGGATCCAGTTTTATGACACTTGTAAAAAAACCTGTAACCGGAATGAAGGATATTCTCCCTGCTGAGATGCAGCTTAGGGATTATTGTATAGGAATCATCAAAAAGACATACGCAGAGTTTGGTTTTACATCAATAGAGACGCCTGCAGTCGAGTCGCTTCAGAACCTGAACAGCAAGCAGGGCGGTGAGAATGAAAAGCTCATCTTTAAGATCATGAAAAGAGGCGAGAAGCTTGACATTGACGGCGCCAAAGAGGAGAACGACCTGGCTGATTCAGGCCTTCGCTATGACCTTACCGTTCCTCTGGTAAGATTCTATGCAGCACACACGGGGGAACTTCCTTCTCCCTTTAAGGCGCTTCAGATGGGTAATGTCTGGAGGGCTGACAGACCCCAGAAGGGAAGGTATCGTCAGTTCATGCAGTGTGATATAGATATTCTCGGTGAGCCTTCAAACCTTGCTGAGATCGAGCTTATACTTGCTACCACAACGACTCTTGGAAGGCTTGGATTTAAGGGCTTTAAGATAAGGATCAATGACAGACGCATCCTTAAAGCAATGGCTGCCTACAGCGGATTTCCTGAGGATAAATACGACGAGGTGTTCATAACACTGGACAAGATGGATAAGATCGGAATAGACGGGGTATCACAGGAACTTGAGAAGGAAGGCTTTGACAGAGCTTCCATCGACAGGTACCTTGAACTCTTTAAGGCAAGTGAAGGAAAAAGCGGACTGGAAGGCCTTAAGACAATTGCTGATATGGTGGGAGAGTTCCTTGAAGAAGAGGTTAAGACAGGACTTTCTGAGATCATAAGCTGCGTCGAGGGCACAAAGGCTGCAGACTTTGAGATGGAGTTTGACCCGACACTTGTAAGGGGTATGAGCTACTACACGGGAACAATTTTTGAAGTGGCTATGCCTCAGTACGGCGGCAGCTGCGGCGGCGGTGGAAGATACGACAGGATGGTCGGCAAGTTCCTCGGCCAGGAGACGCCTGCTTGCGGATTCTCAATCGGCTTTGAGAGAATAATAATGATAATGATGGAAGAGGGCTTTAAGATCCCGGGAGAGAGTGAGAAGACTGCCTTCCTTATTGAAAAAGGAATGGAGGCAGACAGGCTATCCGAGATAATAAAGCAGGCTCAGAAAGTGAGAGAAAGCGGCAGGAGCGTCCTTGTTGTCAGGATGAACAAGAACAAGAAGTTCCAGAAGCAGCAGCTTGCAGAGCAGGGCTATTCAGATTTCCGTGAGTTCTATGTCAAACCGCTGGACTGACCCGGTGTTAAGAAGGAGTAAAAATTGGATACGCAACTGATAAGAATTGTTATCCTCGTTGTACTTGTTCTGCTCTCATCTTTTTTCTCTTCTGCTGAGACGGCTTTTATGACCTGCAACAAGGTCAAGATGAAGGCTATGGCGGATGAGGGAGACAAGAGAGCATCAAGAGTACTGAGAATATGCGAAGATACGCAAAAGATGCTGTCGGCCATTCTTATTGGCAACAATATTGTCAACCTGAGTGCTTCAGCGCTGATGACAGTCCTGGTCACTGAGATGTTCGGCAGTTTTGCCGTGGGTATAGGAACCGGAATATTAACGCTCGTGGTTCTTATCTTCGGCGAGATCATCCCTAAATCAGCGGCCACGGCCTATTCGGAGAAGATATCGCTCATATACGCGCCTCTTATACTCTTTGTCATGGCGGTCATGAGCCCCTTCAGCTTTGTGATAAACGGAGTTGCCACCGGCTTAATGAAGGTCTGCAGGATAGATACCGACAAGCGCCAGGCCATGACAGAAAACGAACTTAAGACCTATGTTGATGTCAGCCATGAGGACGGCGTGATCGAGAGCGGAGAAAAGGAAATAATCTACAATGTCTTTGACTTCAGCGATGCTCTTGCCAAGGACATAATGATCCCCAGGATTGACATGAGCTGCATCAGCACCGAGGCGTCTTTTGACGAGGTTATGAAGATATTCAAGGAGAACATGTACACCAGGATTCCTGTGTATGACGGAGGTGATCAGGACAACATCATCGGACTCATAAACGTCAAGGACCTTATTCTTCTTGAGGATAAAGAGAACTTTAAGATCAGGGATCACCTCAGAAAGGCCTATTACACCTATGAGTTTAAGAAGACTGCCGATCTTCTGGTGGAGATGAGAGAAAAGAGCCAGAACGTGGCTTTCGTACTCTCTGAATATGGCGCCACGGTCGGAATGATCACCCTTGAGGACCTTCTTGAGGAAATCGTCGGAGAGATCAGAGATGAGTACGACTCCGATGAGATCAACCTGATTAAGAATATCGGCGGAAGAAGGTACCTTGTTGAGGGCAATATGAAGCTTGACGATATCAACGATGAGCTGGGAACAGACCTCGATTCAGAGGATTATGATTCAATTGGCGGGCTTATGATAGAAGCTCTTGACAGACTGCCCGGCCACGGCGAGACGGTCACTCTCGACGACGGAACCACACTGACTGCAAGGGGCGTCAAGGGGAACCGCATAACCAAGGTGCTTATCACGGTAACCGCACCTGCGGACGAGGAAAAAGAGAACGAGAAAGAAGGTTAAGAGAATAACCATACAAAAAGACGCAGCTCATGTGAGCTGCGTCTTAGACTGTAGACAAA
>CAMNOS010000019.1 GCA_946546925.1 uncultured Butyrivibrio sp. | reverse complement strand
TATGCCATAAGCATTCTGAACATCTCAATTACCTGCTCCTTGGTAGCTTCTCTCGGATTGCCGGGATAGCATGCATCATTGAGCGCATCGGTTGCAAGAACGTCGAGGTCTTCTTCCTTGATCTTATCAAGAGTCTTCGGAATTCCAACATCCTCTGAGAGCTTCTTAACTGCAGCAATTGCAGCATCTCTGTACTCTTCCTGGCTCATGTTATCAACGCCCTCAACTCCCATTGCTCTTGCAACTTCACGGAGTCTCTCACCTGTATACTCACGGTTGAATTCCATTGAGATCGGAAGGAACATTGCGCAGGCAACACCGTGAGGAGTGTCATAATGAGCAGAAAGTGTGTGAGCCATAGCGTGATCGATTCCAAGACCAACGTTGGAGAAGCCCATTCCTGCGATATACTGACCAAGAGCCATTCCTTCGCGGCCTTCCTTGGTGTTCTCTACAGCGCCTCTGAGGTTCTTGGATATAAGCCTGATTGCCTCGAGATGGAACATATCTGTCATCTCCCATGCAGCTCTTGTTGTGTAGCCTTCGATAGCATGTGTAAGCGCGTCCATACCGGTTGCTGCTGTAAGGCCCTTGGGCATTGATGACATCATCTCAGGATCAACAACTGCTACGATAGGCATGTCGTGAGTATCTACGCATACAAACTTTCTCTCTTTTTCAACGTCTGTGATAACATAGTTGATCGTAACCTCAGCTGCTGTTCCGGCTGTAGTGGGAACTGCAATGATAGGAACACAGGGGTTCTTAGTGGGAGCTACGCCCTCAAGTGATCTGACATCAGCAAACTCAGGGTTTGTGATGATGATACCGATAGCCTTGGAAGTGTCCATGGAAGAACCGCCGCCGATTGCGATGATGCAGTCAGCACCGGACTTCTTGAAGGCCTCTACGCCGTTCTTGACATTCTCGATTGTAGGATTGGGTTTGATGTCTGAATAGATTTCGTAAGGAATCTTAGCCTCGTCAAGAAGATCTGTAACCTTGGCTGTAACGCCAAACTTGATAAGATCAGGATCGGATGCAACAAACGCTTTCTTAAAGCCGTAGTTGTTAAATTCAGTAACGACTTCCTTGATCGCGCCGGCTCCGTGGTAAGATGTTCCGTTTAAAGAAATTCTGTTTGCCATAATGCTACTCCCTCCAATAAAATGTTTATGTTACACGGATTTTAAAAATCCATATAGAGCATAGCATTTTAGCATATTGGATGTAAGTTACACTTTGGCAGATTTGTTCCACTTCCGGGTCAGATCAGTCCCATTTCTCTGTACATTCCGGCAAGGTGCAGAGGCATCGCCTCTATCATCAGATCTGCCAGTTCTTCCTCGGATTCCTTCATGCCCTTAAGGACCCACTGAACCGTCATATATATAGACGACTGGCAGTACATCTCAAGAAGCTTTCTGGTTTTTTTGTCCGGCAGCGCCCCTGTCTTTTCCCTTATCAGCCTGCAATAGAACTCAAATATCATGAAAAAATCATGCTCTTTGAGGTTATTCTGCTCATCAACCTTAAACGCGGCGGTGAAAAACACCCTCTCCTGCTTGATATAATTGAACTTTTTTATGAGACCGGCGCGCAGCGTCTCGCCGCTTCCCATCTCGTTAAATGAGATCTCCAGAAGTCTGTCAAAGTACCAGTTGATAAGATCATATTTGTCGATAAAGTTCCTGTAGAAGGTCTGCCTGGACACCCCGCATTCTTCCACTATCTTTTTGACGGTGATGTTCTCCACCGCCATAGTTTTCATACATCTTTTCACAGCCTCCGCAAGCATATATTTGCTTGCATTTTCTTTTGACTCTCCCCGATTCAACAGGCTCTCCCCCACGATAATTTCTTATATATCCATATAGTCATCAGAAAAAGACATCTCAGATGTCCTTATCATATCACTCAGCTCTCTGTCCGAAACATCAAGGACCCATGCCAGCATCGTGATGTTATGCGCATGCTCCTCAACCGAAAATTTGGGACATGTGAGATAGCTGTCTATCTCATCCTCAAGTTTCTTTTTGATGTCTTCTTCTGATCTCATATCATCCTCGCATGTTCATTCAAACAACACATCAGCCATCATGATATCGTATAAGAAGTGCTAAACTCCTCACCGCCGCCAAGGCGCATTCCGTACTCCCTTTCGCTCAGATCTCCCGTAAATCCGACCCTGTCGCATCTTCCGTACCAGGGCTCTATGCATACAAAAGGCGCATTCTTGCCGGCAGGGGACCACACGCCAAAAAGCGGCGCATCAAATGACACTCTCACCACTTCTTCACCTGATGAGCTCAAAAGAACCACTGTGTCAGCCTGTCTGTCCTCAATTATCAATGCGTCTTCATCAAACAGCTCAGGTGCCAGTGCCAGCTCTCCATCAGTAAGGGAAATATCCGTTGTCCTGTCGGAAAGGCATCCGCTGCCGCCTGACTCTATCACATTTGACTTAAGATCTGTCATAACCTTTTTGCCGCTTCGCATAAACAGAAGCTTATCCTGCGTAAGGTCGCAGTTAAATGCGGGATGTCCTCCAATTGAAAAGAACATGTCACGATCGCCGGGATTCTTCACCGTCCAGCGAACCTCAACTCCACTGCCGCTTATCTTATAGCCGACACGCAGTACAAAGGAAAAAGGGTACTTATCATGAGTCTCCTCATTATCCTTAAGCTCAAATACAAGTTCATCTTCAGTTCCGGACAAGAGTTCAAAGTCCATATCCCTTGCAAAGCCATGCTGCGACAGCTCATAGGTTCTGCCCTCGTATCTGCATTTCTTCTCCCAGTAGTTCCCGACGAGGGGAAACAGTATTGGTGAAGTACGTCCCCAGTACTTAGGATCTGCCTGCCACATGAGCTCTTTTCCGTTCTTTTTAATCGATCTTATCTCTGCTCCATGCCCGGAAACCTCAAGCTCATATATATCATTTGAAATAACACAGTTATCCATTATTGCTCCTTTCACCTGCGCAACATATTAAATTCAGTATATTCTCATTATACTATATGGTCAAAATATCACGATACTATTATTTAGCAAGATTTTCCGAAGGTTTTATACACTTTTTAGAATATATAGTGTATATTGTAAATGTAAGATACAAGATGTTGTGGTGATTGTTCATGAAGTACATGGAGGTGCCTATGAACATTGATGCGATGTCTAACCAGAGAGATATGAGGTATTACGTAGAATCGGCCATGGCAATCTCAAGGGAATCCGATCAGGACGATTCCCAGTCAGCCATAATCAGTTCCATCTCCTTCTCTTCCATGCTGGAAAACGCCATAAAGGTGGAACTTCTAAAAGAAAACTGACGCGCCATTTTGCATGCCTCCATAAACCGAGCGGTACAAAAGCGTATCATACATACGCTTCTGTGCCGCTCCCTCCAATTAGTCCCATTTTTCTTATAATGCGTTGCCGCTTTCGGCAGCATCATCACTGAACCTGTACCTGTAGACCCTCACCTCATATGGCCTCAGATATCCCTTTGTGTGCTCAAGCTCCGCAATCTCTTTTTCCAGATGAGCTACAAATCCCCGGTCATCCTCCAATGAGCTCTGTGCATAGTTACATAAAACCAGCTCTCCGTGCTTTCCCCAGAATTTTTCCGGCTTTTTGGGCTTAACCGGGAGCCTTGAAAAAGAGCATATGATAAGATAAGACTCATCATCAAGGCTTCGCTCGTACATATAGATACTGTTGTCTTTTGGAAAATGCTCTGTGTATCTTCCGTAGAGAAGCGCGGCGGAGTTCTTTCTCAGCTGCAGACATTTTCTGTAAAAATTCAGTATGCTGTCCGGGTCCTTTTCTTCTGTTTCCACATTTACCCTTTTATAATTCGGATTCACATAAAACCAGGGATCACTTTGAGAAAAGCCCGCGTTTTTGCTGCCATTCCACTGCATGGGCGTCCTTGCCGAATCCCTGCTGGATAAGTGTATTCTGTGAAGTCGCCTCTCCGGATCCTCTCTGAGGTGGTAGGTGTAATAGTTGGTAATGGACGAAACATCCACATACTGATCAATGGACATGAGTCTTATATTGGTCATGCCTATCTCCTGCCCCTGATATATGAAGGGCGTCCCCTTCTGGAATATGTAGCTTGCGGCGAGCATGGTTCCGCTCTCTCTCCAGAAATGCTCGCTCCCATACCTGCTGATAATCCTCGGATGGTCGTGGTTTTCAAGATAAAGAGCGTTCCACCCCTTTCCCTCGAGCGCTATCTGCCACTTGGTAAATGCTTTTTTCAGTTTGACCAGAGAAAACGGTCTGTGTATGTATTCCGTATACAGGCAGTCCGCCATCATATGGTCAAAAGAAAACATCATGTCCAGTGACTTTGTGGGCCCGGTCAGATACTTCATTGCTGATCTCACCGTTGTCATGGGTCCTTCACCCAGCTGAAAGCAGTCGTACTCATTACAGACCTTCCTGAATTCACCCAGGTATTCATGAATATGCGGTCCGTCCTTGTAGTAGGGCATTCCGTTGACAGCCGGAAGGAAAGGAACGCCGTTTGGCAGACCCTCTTTCTTGGAGATGAAATTGATGACATCCTCTCTGAACCCGTCAACCCCCATGTCCAGCCAGAATCTCATGATGTCCTTAACTTCCTGGCGAACCTTTGGGTTATCCATGTTGAGATCGGGCTGTTTTTTGGCAAAGATATGCAGATAATACTGCCCCCTGTTGCTGTCATATTCCCAGGCTTTACCCTCAAAAAGGCTGTCCCAGTTGTTAGGCTTATCTCTCCAGATATAGTAGTCACTGTAGGGATTATCCCTGCCCTTTCTACTCTCTTTAAACCAGGGATGTTCATCTGAAGTGTGGTTCACCACCAGATCCATGATAACCTTCATTCCAAGTTCATGAGCCCTGTTCAGTACCTTTTTGAACTGATCCAGCGTCCCGAAGTCGGGATGGATATCCCTGTAATCAGATATATCGTATCCATAATCCGCATTTGGAGACGGGTAGATCGGGGAAAACCAGATTCCGTCCACCCCCAGTGACTTTACATATTCAAGCTTATCGTAAACACCGTAAAGGTCACCTATCCCGTCACCGTTGCCGTCTGCAAAGCTTCTGACCCAGATCTGGTAGAAGCTCATTTCTTTATACCAGTCTTTTTTACTGTTCATCTGTTCCGTCATGAATCCTGTCCCTGATTTCCGACAGGCTGTCCGCTATGGAATCGGAAATACGCTCAAGCCCGCCTGCTACTTCATTTCTGAATTCCTCAAACCCAAGGCGCATCTCCTGAGTCATATCGTAATGAAAGCTTCTGAATTCCTCGAAGTTCTCCCGCATGCCCTCATATATGTTCCTTGGTGTTTCAAAGAACGCCTTCTGCGTGCCGTCAAGTGCCAGAGCAGCTGTCCTGACAAGTGCCTCGAAGCTCTGGTGTTTTCTTATACCAAGCTCTCCTGAAGCCTTCATCTCGTACAGCTCTTTGTATCTGTCATAAGCAAGCCGCACGCTCCTGTCCCAGGATATATATATCTCATCCATTGCATTCTGTCCGGTCTCATGCAGCTGTGGCAGCTTGTCATAAACACTTATCAAAAGAGCAGCCATAGATTCCGGGGTCTCCTCAATCAGATAACCGTTTCTCTTATCTGTGACGCCTTCTGCCGCACAGGATCCCTTTATAAGGACACTGGCAAGTCCGCATGCAGCCGCCTCCCTGACAACTATACCGTTCGTATCATAAGTTGAGGGAAACAGAAACAGATCGGCCCTTGAGTTCCAGGCCCGCAGTTTCTCCCTGTCATGTTCGGGTCCTGTAAAAATGACTTTTCCGGTCATTGCGTTACCTGAATCCGTGTGATTAAGAGCACCGTCTTCGCCATAAATATCAAGTGCTATTCCACAATCCCTGATCCTGCCTTGCAATTCCTCTGCATCAGCACCGCCTCCGACAAAGACCATACGATAATCTATGGATTTTGCCGACAGCTCTTTTAACGCATCAGCGATAAGAAAAAGCCCTTTATACTTCATCAGCCTTCCCACGAAAAGAAAGAGCGGCACCCCTTCCGGTATATCATAAGCCTTGTTAAGTTCGTTTATAAGGTTCTCATCGGCCCTTCCTTTTGGGAAATCTACCCCGTTGGGCATTACCCTGAGTTCTCCCCGGTAGCCAAGTGCCCTTAAGTTCTCGCCGGCGCCCTCGGAAACAACCCATACGTCATCACAGGCTTCTATATTACTTACCATCGCCTTTATGGTTTCTTTTTTAAGAAAGCCCTCGCCCACTGCCCTCTCAATATCCACATCAAACTTGGTGTGATATGTAAATACTATGGGCGCCCCGGTCTCCTTTCTGAGTATCCTTGCCATGACAGTAGATGCCGCCGGACAGTGTGTATGTATGATATCCGGTTTGAAATCCGCCATCTGGGCTATCTCCCTGACAGACAAAGGATTCCCGGTTCGGTATCCCTTGACAAAATCAGTAGTATCGAAGCTGGGATATGGAATTACTCTGTATGGATAACCGTCATAAACAGCCTTCGGATACTTTGGTGTCCCGACTATCACCTCCGAATTAAGATCATTGGTGAGCACATTTCCATAATTCATCACCACATTTGCCACACCGTCTATGACAGGCGGAAATGAATCATTTAAAAGACATATCTTCATAGTGTTCCCTCGCTTTCTGAGTACTACTATTATGATACAAAATTTACCTTGTGAGGTCTCTCACCCACTTATATTTCCTTACACGATACATCACCCACGGGATCTTGCCCACTTCATCAAGGCAGGTGCAGGCGTAAACTGCAAGCGGTGACCAGTGAAATACAAAAGCCCCGCACAGAGCAAGCGGGATTGCGATCATCCACATACACACTATGAGGCTGTACAGGTCAAAGAGGGTATCCCCTCCGCCGTCCAGCACTCCGTTGATGGTCACGGTGTTTACGCACCTTCCTATCATATAAAAGGACATGATGACCATCATCCATGTCAGATAATCTCTTGCCTGATCTGTAAGTATCACGCCGTTTACAACAAGAGGCGTAACCGCAAGAACAATGGCCGTGGAGATGAACCCTATTACATAGGAGATATTCTTAAGCCTGATACCATACTTCTTGCCCTGCTCAAGGCGCCCGGCCCCAAGCTCATTGCCGACGATAATGCCGGCTGCGCTTCCGATGCCGTTACACATGCAGCACACCAGATCTCTGACAACTGCGGCAACTGAATTGGCAGCTGCCGCGTCAACGCCCATGTGGCCCATGATGGCGGTATATGAGGTAAAGCCAACGCCCCAGCACAGTCCTCCGCCCATAAGCGGAAGGCACTGTTTAAAGAAGTCACCCACAAGCTCTTTTGATACACCAAACATCCTTGAAATGGCAGGTCTTACGTATCCGGTTCCTGAGGATACTATAAGACATATCACAAGTTCTGCCACTCTTGAAAGCGTCGTGGCAAGAGCAGCTCCCCTGGCCTGCATCGCAGGGATCCCGAAGAGCCCGAAGATAAAGACTGCGTTGAGCAGAATATTGAGAACCACAGCAGCTGAGCTTATTGCGGCTCCTGCCTTCACATTCTCCGTCACCTTCATGATGGTCAGATAGCACTGTGACACACCCGTAATAAGATATGACCAGCCGGCAAACCTCAGGTAGGCACTTCCTACAGTGATAAGGCCGGCATCTTCTGCAAAGATGCTCATCAAAACTCCCGGGCACAGCTCACAGGCGAGGAAAAAAGCAAGCGACACAGCCCCGCAAAACAGAAGCATCAGATCAAATATATCCTCGAGTGTCCTTTTGTCGCCCTTCCCCCAGTACTGTGCTCCCAGTATCGCTCCCGCGGCAGTTGCAGCCGAAAGGAACATATTCTGGACAAACTGGATCTGCGTGGCAAGTGACACAGCCGTCATCTGCTCCTGCGCAACCCTCCCGAGCATAAGAGCATCGCAGGCAGCGACCATTGCAAGCATGAGGCTCTGCAATGCAATTGGAAGTGATATTCTTATCAGATTTGTATAGAATTGTCTGTCATCTATAGTAAACTTTAATTTTTTCATCTCTTGCTCACACCGGTGACTTAACTGCCCATCTGAGTTTCGTGGATTTACTGCGCGGGTTGAGCCTCTGTTCCTCCGGCGAGGGCCTGGTTACATCCTCCGATATCTCGCTGTAAACTCCCGCTTTGTATAATGCCTTGAAGGATTTTTTCACCAGCCTGTCTTCACCGGAGTGAAAAGTCAGGATTGCAGCCCTTCCTCCCGGTGCAAGTATATCCGGAAGCTTTTCCAAAAAAGCATAAAGCACTTCAAATTCACTGTTTACATCTATTCTTAAAGCCTGGAATACTCTGGCACAGCTCTTTTTAACAGCATCCTTTCTCTCATCGGCCGGGACCTTCCATAGCGCCGCTTCAATGGCAGACCGAAGAGCCGTAGTGGTATCCATAGCATCGCCCTTTCGCATAAGCCCAAAAACCTTGTCGGCAATCTCCTCTGCATAGGGTTCGTCTGAATTCACTATTAGCATTCCCTTAAATTCATCTTTTGTGATGTCATGAAGCCTCTCTGCCGCAGACTGTCCCTGCTGGGGATTAAGGCGAAGGTCCAAAGGGCCATCAATCTTGTACGAAAACCCTCTCTTGGGATCATCAATCTGCATGGAGGACACTCCAAGATCTGCTAGAACAAAGTCAAATTTTCCGGCCTCTTCGCTGAGCTTATCTATATCGGCAAAATTCATCAGCCTGAATTTAAAAATATCCTGATCAAACCCGGCTTGTCTTAATCTCTCAAGCGTCTTTTCCGACTCGATGGGATCAACGTCAAGGCCGTACATGCAGCCCTTTCCCCGGAGCTGCTCCAGCATTTTCCTGGTATGACCGCCATACCCAAGTGTGCAGTCAAGTCCCTGCTCTCCAGGCTGTATCCTGAGCACATCCAGTATTTCTTTGACCATTATGGAAATATGCATACCTGCAGGTGTCGAGCCCTTAGAAATGACGTGGGCTACCGTGTCTGCATACTTTTCCGGGTTTTGTTCCTTATATTTCTCTTCAAATTTGCGCGGGTATTTGCCGGAATAGTGTACCCTTCTCTTGTGGTTTTCCAAAATAATACTGTTTCCTTTTCCATTCAGAAGCCGCAATGCCCAGACTGCAGCCCGTTATTAACGCCATATGAGCATTATATCAGAAACTCCCGGTTAGTACATTCTCTTATTGATGTATTCTTCTGCCACATCCCTGTCATAGATCTTTTCATCGGTAATGATCCTGAAAGGCATCTGCTTGCCGCTTTTTAAGTCTCTTACTGCCTTCATAAGCTGGTCTCCGATGATGGGGTTACACTCAACCGCACAGCTCAGCTCTCCCCTGACCATGGCCCTGAAGGCTTCTTTTGTCGCGTCCACCGACACTATTGTAACATCTTCATCAGGCTTTATTCCGTGGGCCTTCAGCTCCTCGATCGCTCCAAGTGCCATATCATCATTGTGGGAAAAGATAATGTCGATATCCCATTCGTTCTCCTCAAGATATCTGCGTATTACTTCCCGCCCGCCTTCATAGGTGAAGTCGCCGTGATCGGAATATTCTATATAGTAAGAGGGATTCTCGGATAGTATTTCCCTGAAACCTCTGCTCCTCTCCTCTGTAGGAGATGCTCCCTCGTTACCCATGATCTCCATTATGCTCTGCTTACTGTCATTTTGGACATTGTCCCTGATCCAGCGCATAGCTCTGCGGCCTTCTTCCATAAAATCTGCGCCAAGGTAGGTGGTGGTCAGATTCTCATCCCTGTTCTCCACCGACACATTTCTGTCCGACATGATGACCGGGATTCCGGCTCTTTTGGCTTCCCGCAGCACTTCATCCCATCCGGTCTCCACCACAGGAGAAACCACTATCACATCCACTTTCTCATTAATAAAAGTGCGAATTGCCTCATACTGCCTCTCCTGAGACTGATCTGCAATTTCCATGTGAAGGTCAATGTTAAACCTCTTTGCAGCCTCTTCTATGGACTTTGTATTGGCAAGCCTCCAGTTACTCTCTGATCCGACCTGGGAATATCCAACTTTGATCCTGCTTCCGTCGTCCACAACAGGACTGTTCATCTTCTCAAGGCTCTCCTCTACATTATCTGCAGTGATAATGTTGCTGCGCAGGATCACCTGCTTGGGAACTCCGCTCTCGTTGCCAAGTATTGACAGCGCATAGTCTATGGCTTCTTTGCCTCCGATAGGGCAGGACACCGTAGCCTTAAGTCTTCCCTTGCGCACAAGGTCAATTCCCTCATCAGCGCCTTTAAAGCCATCACAGTCAACAATAACAACCCTGTCGTCAAGTCCCTGGTCTCTCACTGCATCGCACACGCCAAGAGCCATAATATCGCTGTATGCAAATACGACATCCGCGTGCTCAACCACATTCCTTGCAGCGGTGATCATATCGTAGGCAGCATCCTTGGTCTCAGCCCCAAGATGAAGCCTTGTTATCTCAATATTGTCAAACTCAGCAAGCACCTTCCTAAAGCCGAGCAGTCTTTCGCTGCCCTGCTTGGAAGACTGGCTCCCTGACAATTCCACCACGTTTCCGCCCTTTTCACCCAGAAGAGACGCTATATAGGTTCCGGCCTGCTGTCCTATCATCTCATTGTCGGGGCCGATGTACAGCGTATAGTCAAAGCCTTCCACAGCCCTGTCCATCACTATCACGGGAATCCCACTGTCATAAACCTCTTTTATCTTGCCTGCCAGCACTTTTTCGTCGCAGGGAGAAATAATAAGCAGATCTATTCCATAGCCTATCAGGTTCTCGATATCCTGTATCTGCTTGTCCGCATCCCCGGTCGCATCTGCAGTGATGATCTGTATATCATCGGAGTTTTCTGTCTCCTGCCTTAGTTCGTCGATAAGAGCAACTCTCCACTCCTCGCGCATATTGGCCTGAGAGACCCCGATGATCGAGCTTATTCCCTCTCTGGTGCCATCGCCGTTTCCCTGAAAAGAACACCCGGACAGCAACATGCACAGTATTACCACAACCGGATAATATATTAAAAAACCAACTCTTCTTTGCACTGCCGCCACGTCACATCTCTCCTTCATACGGAATGCAGATCGATATTGTCGTTCCTATATCGATGGTACTCTCCACATCCACCTTGTATTTATCGCCGTATCTGAGCTGGAGCCGCTCTCTCACGTAGTACAGTCCAAAGCTCTGGTTGTCATCAGGATCTATTTCAGCGTTCTCCTGCCCGGTCGTAAGCAGCCTTCTCAAGGAATCTCTTGTACTCTCATCCATTCCCTTACCATCATCCGTCACTGACATGCATATCATGTCATCTCTTCTGTGCACGTCTACAGTGATGTGCCCGGTACCTCTCTTCATTTTGATCCCGTGATATATGGCATTTTCAAGAAGCGGCTGTAGAATGAGCTTTGGAACCAGCGTGGTCATGCACTCCTCATCCGCATTGACCTCAAAGATCAGTTTATCTTCATATCTGGTTTTCTGAACGTAGAGATAGTTTGAAATGTAGCTCACTTCCTCACGGATGGTTATATAGTCTTTGCCGTGGCTAAGGCTTATCCTGAATACATTGGTCAGCGCATCCACAAGTCCCACGATATCCCTTGCGCCATGTTCTCTGGCCATCCAGTTGATGGTATCAAGCGTATTGTAAAGAAAATGCGGCTTAAACTGTTCCTGAACAATCTTAAGCTCTGCTTTCCTCTTCTGATCCTCCTCAAACCTTACTCTCTCCAAAAGCTGTTCTATGCGCTTTAGCATATGGTTAAAGCTTAGTCCCAGGTCATTGATCTCATCCTTTGATGAGCTCTCAAACCGAAGGCTCAGGTTCCCTTCTTCCGTCTTTCTCATTAGGTCCCTCAGCCCTTTGATGGGACGTGTGATGTTGTCAGACAGCCGCAGGGACAGATACTGAACCAGGACCAGCGTGACCACAAGCATGGCGGCATAAATTACTATCATCCTGTCTATATCCGTCATCAGAGCATCATAGGAAATCACACTGACTGTCTTCCAGCCCGTCCTTTCGGAAGTCTTGAACCGGACATAGTACCTGCCGCCTCCGGTCCTCACACTGAGAGTCCTGTTCTCATCAGAAAGCCATTTAGGATTGATCCTGTATACGACATCGTTTATAGGTGTGTACACCATGTGGTCATCCTCATCAAGCACAAAAACAAATCCCTCGTTGCCGATCTGCGAATCCCTAATGGCAGAAGAGATGATATCATGTCCTATATCGATCAGAAGCACCCCAAGAACGTGCCCCGTATTCTTGTCATATACTGCCTTGACCACCGAGAACACATCATCCACACTGTATCCCACCACAGTTGTAATATTCCTGCCGGTGACCGTGCTGATCCTGTGAAGACTGTTGATGTCTTCAAGCGCCGTTCTGTACCAGGACTCCCTGTTAAAAGAATCCCTGGATATTCTGGTCATACCGGTGCTTATATACCTGTCGTCCGAATACGCATACAAAATGCCGGCAATCTCGTCATAGTTGTCCATGACATTCTGCATGGATCTCCTGACACGTCCCACC
Source organism: uncultured Butyrivibrio sp. (assembly GCA_946546925.1). Lineage (GTDB taxonomy): Bacteria > Bacillota > Clostridia > Lachnospirales > Lachnospiraceae > Butyrivibrio. The sequence goes on along the minus strand of CAMNOS010000019.1, from coordinate 13,843 downwards.
TCAGCAGCTTCCCCGTCAGCAGGGTCTGAAGCCGCTATCTCATCAGCCAGAACGTAGACCAGCTTGTCCAGATCCTCCATGTATATATCCAGAGTCTGACTTATCTGCGTGACTGTCTGAGAAGTACGCTGGGTCACATTTTTGCGCGCCTCCCTGAAAGAGAACACAAGTCCCACCATTCCGACAAGCAAAAAAGGGATGAGAGCTATGAATATCTGTGACAGGATCAGTTTGGTACGGATCTTCGTTGTTTTGAAACCTGTCAGTAAGTTATTCATAGTGCTCATCCCCAATTGATTTAAGTCATGCTGCTCTTTAAGCTGCCGCAGCCGCCTTTCCCTTCATGGCGTCTGCCCTCACTGTAATGATCCTCTGAACTACGATGAAGAAGCACAGAAGCCCTGCAATAGTCACCTTGGTCCACCAGGTATTGAGGTTCTCATAGGTTACTATTGTCTGGATGATTCCCTGTATCATTGCTCCGACAGCTGTTCCGAACACCGATCCCACTCCCCCTGTGAGAAGTGTTCCTCCGATAACTGCCGATGAGATTGCGTCAAGCTCCATACCCATGTTCTGAAGCCCGTATCCCGCAAGAGTGTAAAAAGAGAATACAACGCCTGCAAGAGCGGCACAAAAGCTGCTTATAATATACGCTCCAATCTTGGTTCTTGCAACATTAAGTCCCATTAGTTCTGCGGATTGTTCGCTTCCGCCGATGGCGTAAATCGCTCTTCCGAACGCGGTCTTTTTGAGAACATAAAGCCCTGTTACCAGAACAGCTGCAAATATCAGCACGTAGTAGTATATCTTGCCGTTCAGAGCCTTAGAATCACCGAGCTTAATGCTGATCCTTCCCAGCGCCATAAACTTAAAGAACGGATCCGTTATCGGAATCGAAGCTTCGCTTATAACGACACAGAGGCCTCTCATCAGGAACTGCCCTGCAAGCGTAACGATAAACGGCTGAAGCTTATAATAATGTATAAGACTTCCCTGAACCGCGCCTACGATCACTCCTATCAGAAGTGCTATCGGGATAACCACGTATGAGGGCATCCCTTTCTCAAGGCAAAAAGCCATGAAAACACCTGTAAACGCGATGGTTGACGAAATCGATATGTCAATACCGCCTGTTATCAAAACAAACGTTATCCCTATTCCGGCGATCATCAGGTACGCATTATCATTAAACAGATTCAGAAAAGTAGACAGCGAAAAGAAGTGATCATACCTGGCTGACCCAAAGATGAACATCACAAGGAAAAGAACTATCGTCATGGTCAGCGATACATTTTTTATCCGTAAATTCTTTATTCTGCTCATAATGCTACCGCCTCCTTTCTTCCCCTCTTACCAACAAATATCTTTCCAAGTGAAACTTTGAACTTACTTGACTGGGCAAGGCAGATCACAATGATCAGCACCGCCTTCAGAACCCTGATGTATGCTGCAGGAACTCCAAGTGCCAGAACCGTTGTGGTGATACTCTGAACGATAAGGGCGCCTATGACACTCGAAAAGATGGAAAACCTTCCTCCCATGAGGTTGGTACCGCCTATCGCAACAGCCAGAATGGCATCAAGCTCAATGTTAAGACCGGCGTTATTGCAGTCAGCTCCCTTTATACCTGCGCTTTCTATAAGACCGGCAACTGATGCAAAGGCTCCTGATATTGTATAAATTGCCAGCAGGAACTTATTTACCTTTATTCCCGCAAACTTTGAAGCAAGCGGATTGCATCCGATGGACTCAAGAAATAGTCCGAATGCAGTCTTCTGCACAAATAAAAGAAGAAGTCCCACCAGGAAAAGAACAATGTACAGCGGGAAAGGAAGCCCAAGAATATATCCGCCGTTAATGAAGTAATATGCATCCGAATTGATGGTTATTATCTTTCCGTTTGTAATAAGCTGTGCGATTCCTCTTCCCGCAACCAGAAGTATCATGGTAGCCACAATGGGCTGTATCTTAATCTGAGATACCAGAAAACCGTTCCAAAGTCCGCAGGTCACCCCGGCAAGGATTGCGAGAATTATGGCCATTGCCACGTTTCCTCCAAGTCCGGGCAGTAGATTTCCGTTTATTATGCTGCAGGCGATTGCTCCGCTTATCGCCATCACAGAACCAACGGAAATATCTGTTCCCCCCGTAGCAAGCACCATGGTCATGCCAGCAGCCAGTATCATTAGCTTTCCGCCGTTTCTGAATATATCAATGATCCTTCCGTAAAAGTGCCCGTCTACGATGGAAATTGTGAGGAATTCTCCTCTTGTCATAATCGTATTGAACAGTATAATTGCCAAAAATATCATCACAGGCCAGAATGCCTGACTCCCAGAGAGTTTGGATAATCTTTTTTTCATGACGCTTCTCCTCCTGCCATAATCTGCATTACAGCACCTTCCGATATCTCATCTCCCGCAACTTCCCCTGCTCTTTCCATGTCCTTGAGCACAACTATCCTCTTGCAGCAGCGAAGCTCTTCGTCAAGCTCCGAGGAGATAAACAGTACCGCCATGCCCTGCGCAGCCAGATCGATTACAATCTTCTGGATCTCAGCTTTTGTGCCTATGTCTATTCCTCTTGTGGGCTCATCAAGCATAAGAAGCTGCGGGTTAGTTGCAAGCCATCTCGCAAGTATGACCTTCTGCTGATTGCCTCCGGAGAGGTTCTTTATCAGCTGATCAGCACTCGGAGTCTTAATCTCAAGCTTTTTGATATACTCATCTGCAATTTTCTGGGCTTCCTTCTTACTTATCTTCTTAAAGAGTCCTTTTTTTGCCTGAAGCGCCAGCGCAATATTGTCCCGAATCGAAAGATCACCGATTATACCCTCTGTCTTGCGGTTCTCCGGGCAAAATGCCAGATCCTTCTTAATGGCATCCAGAGGATGTTTGAGATGAACCTTCTCACCGTTTATCTCAAGCTCACCCCCGGTGACCTGATCAATCCCAAAAAGAACTCTTGCTGTCTCAGATCTTCCTGATCCAAGCAGGCCTGAAAGTCCCAGAACCTCACCCCTTGAGATTGTCAGATCCATATCGTTAATACTCCCCTGATGGGAAACCTTTTTCATATTGATAAAGACATTTCCTGCCTTAGTTTCCTTCTTCTCTTCTCTGCTCTCCTGCAATGACTTGTTGAGGCTTGCATAGTCCTTGCCGATCATCTTGGAGACCAGTTCCATTCTCGTAAGCTCGCTCGTCTTATAGGTTCCTATATATCTTCCGTTTCTCAGAACTGTGATCCTGTCTGTCACTTCATAAACCTGATCAAGGAAATGCGTTACAAAGATGATTCCCATTCCCTCCTGCCTCAGCCTCTTCATTATGGAAAAGAGCTTGTCGACTTCTACGTTGGACAGTGAACTTGTTGGTTCATCAAGTATCAGTACTCTTGCCTTAATATCACTTGCCCTGGCAATTGCCACCATCTGCTGAATCGCAACAGAATAATTGTCCAGACTCTTTGTCACATCAAGCTTAAGATCAAATCTCCCAAGAAGTTCTTCTGCATCCTTATTCATCCTTGCCCAGTCGATTCCCCCAAACTTCTGTCTGGGAGCCCGTCCAATGTAAATATTCTCTGCAACAGAGAGGTTAGGACACAGATTAACCTCCTGGTAAACAGTGGAAATACCTATCTGCTGGGCTTCATTGGTTGATCTTGGATGGATCTTTTCTCCCTCAAGCTCAACCTCTCCCTCATCTCTTTCTTCTACCCCTGTAAGTACCTTTATCAGCGTTGATTTACCCGCGCCGTTTTCTCCTAAAAGTGCATGGATCTCACCCTTTTCCAGCTCAAAACGCACATCGTCAAGGGCAACAACTGCTTTTCCAAAGGACTTGGAGATACCTTCCATCGTCAGGAGCTTTACATGACTCATAACTCTCACCCTCCTTTAAAAAATCCGCTCCATTCATTAAAAATGGAGCGGATTTAAGTTCTTTAGCGCCCAGGGACCATCCCCTTAAGCCCGTTTATCAATATGCGCGGCTGTCAATTACATCTGCAGCAACATCCTGTGTGAATACTCCATCAACAGATTTAACCCATTTTTCTACGCTCTCCCCTGCCTTAAGCTTTGCAGCTGTCTCAAAGAAAAGCGGTCCAAGAAGAGGATTGCACTCAACTGTGCAGTTAGCTTCTCCTGCTACCATTGCCTCAAAGATACCCTTAACACCGTCAACAGATACAGTTACGATATCTTCACCGGGCTTAAGTCCTGCTTCTTTGATGGCTTCGATAGCGCCAAGAGCCATGTCGTCATTGTGAGCATAAACACCTACGATATCAGGATTGGACTTAAGGAATGACTCCATAACTTCCTTGCCCTGTGCTCTTGTAAAGTCACCTGTCTGAGAAGCTACGATCTCAATGTCAGGGTAGCTTGCTGCGATCTCCTGATCAAAACCTGTCTTTCTGTCTGTTGCAGCTGATGCTCCAACTGTTCCTTCGAGCTCTACGATCTTGCCCTTGCCGCCGATGAGCTCTGCCATCTGCTTAGCTGCTTCCTTGCCCTCTTCAATGAAGTCAGAACCGATAAATGTTGCGTAGAGACTCTCGTCTACATCAGCAGTTCTGTCAAGAAGAATAATGGGAATCCCTGCATCCTGTGCCTCTGCAAACACCTGATCCCATCCTGTCTCTACAACAGGTGCAAGTCCGATGACATCAACATCCTGCTCGATAAAGCTCTTGATCGCCTTGATCTGATTCTCCTGCTTCTGCTGAGCATCTGCAAACTTAAGCTCTACAGTGTCTGCATGCTCTTCGGCATAAGTCTGGATTGACATTGTCTCAGCATCTCTCCATCCGGATTCCTGTCCAATCTGCGCAAAGCCTACTACAAGTTTTTCGGATGCTGCTGAATCAGCTTTTGCTGTAGGCTCGTCAGCTACCCTGGTCTCTGTCTTTGCGTTCTCAGCTGCCTGAGGTGCTGCGCTTCCGCAACCTGCAAGGGATGCAACCACCATGGATACACTTAAAAGCACACCAACTAACTTTTTCTTCATATTGTCCTCCTTATCTGCTTTAAGGCCGCCGGCCTTTTGTTTGTTTACAAGACAGATTTTAAATGGACTCGAAGAAAAAGTATTTAGAATGGTTTGCCCTGATTTTATATTTTTTTAACTTTTGATGGACTGACGATAATCTATGGGACTGACACCGAGCTTTTTCTTAAACACCAGACTGAAGTACTGCTGCGAAGAATAGCCGACCTTTTCCGCCACCTCATAGATCTTTACCGAATCATCATGCAAAAGAATAGTCGCCTTCCGCATTCTGAGATTGGTTAGATAGTCCACAAAGGTGCATCCTGCTTCCTTTCTGAACATGCGACTCATATAAGGAACCGACAGTCCGACAGTGTCTGCCGCCTCCTGAAGGGAGAAATCCTCTCTCCCATAGTTTTTTTCAATAATATCGATGATCTGTGTCATCATTTCCGACATTCCAATGCTCTCCGTCGATACAGAAAAAGCATTCCTGTATGCTTCGGGAATTGTAGAGATACCTTCACCCGATGCGGTTTCCACCACACATTTAACAGGCATGATCTTGGAAATATACTCCGTGTACTCCCTGACCTTCTCATCAAGAAGAATGGGATCCTGCACAGCCGTAATGAGTACCAGGCTTCCTGACTCGTCCCTGCATTTGGTCTCTGTGGCCAGGGAAGCAAACATCTCGAGAGCGATGTTCTCAGAGACAAAAAAGATCAGATCCTCGTTCCAGTCTGTAGCAGCGCCTGAGGCCTTAACAAAAGTCTGCACAAGGATCAGACTGTATTTTTCAGGGACTGCAACGCCCAGGTAGCTCTCTTCCTGCCTGATCTCATCAAGAGAGAGCCTGTCGTCAAGGATCCTCTTAATGAAGTCCGAAACAAGAATACCCCGGCTTCCCTTCATTTTCTCTTTGGCCCACTCAAGGTATTCCTTCTCCAGTTCCTCATCGCTTCTCTCCCTCAGAGCTGCCCTGATACGGCTAAGAAGCTCATCAAATACATCTTCCTGGAGAGGTTTAAGGACATAGTCAAAAACACCCAGACCAACAGCTTTTCTTGCATAGCTGAAGAGGTCATAACCTGTAATTATGACCACCAGTGCCTCGGGATACAGTTTTTTAAGCTCTTTTATAAAATCAAGGCCATTCAGAAAAGGCATATTGATGTCCACAAAAAAGACATCTATAGCCGTGGTTTTTGCTTTTTCAAGGGCAATTTCTCCATCTTCAGCCTCGGCAACAACTTCAAAATCATCATAGCTGTTAAGAAAAGAGATTATACCCCTTCTGATCATGGGCTCGTCATCTGCCACAAGTGCCCTGTACCTCATAAACTGAGCCTCCATTCCATGAGCTGTCTTTCAAGCTCCGGGCACCACCACTTCATATAACCTGCCTTGGTGGGATGTATGGGGTCTGCCATATACAGCGCCCTGTCCTCGTCTGAAATGCTGTTAAAGCTTTCACCATTCCAAAGATCCAGCACATTGATTCCCCACTTATCTGAGATCTCCATAAGGCGCTTTACCATGGAATCATATTTTTCAGATTCGTAATGTGATCCGGTGTAGAACATTACCGGGCAGTTCCATTTATCTTTTGAATAAGCTATTATAAATTCAATAGCACCAGTTATTGTTGAAACGTCGAAAGATCCTGGATCTCGGGCATCACCGATTTCGCCAAGAGGCATATCGCAGGTGGCGTCGTTGGTCGATAACTGACAGATCACAAGACTGTAATCCGTGTCTGTGTTCACGTTTCTTTTAAGCCTGCTGACATAGGACTCTTCGTCCCTGTCAACAAGGGTTGTTCCGCTTACTGCCTCCTTGGTTACATTGCACCCGAACCTGTTTGCAAAATATTCAGGTATCCCGTCCTCAAGAGATGCCGCGCCAAAGGTCACCGACGACCCGAGAAACAGTACCTTTTTCCCCTCAAGAAATGAATCCTTAAGCCTTTCTACATTTGATGAATCGTACTTTGACTGATTGCCTTCCATGTTTTACCCCCAAAATCCCCAATTTATATTCAGCACTTAATCTCTTTAAGTACTGCCTTATACAGAATATACGACAAAATTCCCGATGTAAACAATGCCGTTTTATCTTGTGCTACCATCGCAGCGCTGATCATCCAGTATCTTTTCCATGCCGGTCTTCTGCACACCCATTCCCATTGCCTCATAAAAAGCTCTGGCACCGGGATTGCACTCCCACACATTGAGCGTGATGTTGTGGCAGCCAATATCACGGGCATACCCTTCGACATATTCATAAAGGCTCCTGCCCACATGCTCTCCCCTTCTGCCCTCATCCACGCAGATATCATCTATATAGAGGGTTTTGCAGTCCTCCATCAGCCTGTTGTCTTTAAACTCACTTTTCACGCAGAAGGCGTGACCTGCAACTTCATTGTCCACGATGCAGACAAATACCGGTTTATTATCATCCCCAAGAAGTTCCATGAGATCTTCTTTGGAGTATTTGGTGGTCGGCCCCTTGAACAGATCGGGTCTGCCCAGGTGATGAACCATATTCACCTGAACAAGCAGCTTTAAAAGTCCCTCTATATCGCCCTTGCGGGCTCTTCTTATTTCCATAGCTTTCTCCTTTAGTTATCCTGATATATATCCTTTATCGCACTCAATTCGCTGAGATACTTATCAGCCGCCTCTCCGGGACTGATTATTCTGATGCCCTCCCCCAGAGAAAAGATCCATCCCAGGAACTGATTACTCATTGCAACATCGACATTGGCCTCTGCCCAGTCGGGATCATCAGTTGTTCTGATGGTGATATCCTTGCCGAACCTGTCAATGAGCACGCCTACAAGATCGTTTTTAAACCGCAGTTTGACCTTAACTCTCTCTCCGCCAAACATACCAAAATTCATCCTCGAATATTCCGCAAGATCGTATTTACTAAACTCTTTCTCGCCGTGTCGATGCCTATCCAGTATTTCAATCTTTCGCATCTTGTCGACACGATAGTGCTTGAGCTTACCGGCGGCGGCGTCATATGCGATCATATAGTAATTTTCATCATCCCAGGTAAGCGCCCATGGACTGACTTCATACTTTTTATCTCTCTTTTGCACGAGTTCTTTGTTGAGATCCCATTTCAGATACTCAAACCTTATCATTCTCTTACGGCTTATGGCAGTATGGAGCTCGTCCACAACGTAGTAAATACTCTCATTCATGGTCTTGATCCTGCCCTGTACCACCACCTCACGTTCTAACTGACTGGCTTCGTAAACACTGACCAGACCCGTCAGCTTTTTTATAAGTTCCCTGGACTTTTTGATGGTGATAAATTTAGAAGACTGGATTGCATCCACAAGGAGCTTAAGTTCTGCAATCTCAAAATCCTTTGTACCAAGATAGTACAAAGAATTCCTTCCGACCTTTTCCATGATGACATCATAGCCCAGCTCCCTGAGGGTTTCAATATCATCATAGAGACTTTTCCTGTCTGCGACTATCTCATAAGAAGCCAGCTTTTCCTGTATCTGCGGCAGTGTCAGACCATGGCTGTCATCAGTGTGATCATGCAGTATCCTGTAAAGATAATAGAGTTTTTTCTTCTGATTAGGATTCTTAGGCATATGTTTCTCCCGAAAATGTAAGTTTTTTATATCAAAAAAAGCAGAAACCGCTAGACATTATGCTCTATAAAAGTTAATGTCAATCGCGGTTACTGCCGTAAGTCATAGTAATTACGATGAAATGATCAGATGTTCTTAACTATCTTCAGGATATTTTTATTATCCTTGTACTCATATGTCATATCATCCATACTCTTTTTAACCATATAAATACCAAGGCCACCTATCTGCCGCTCCTCGGCAGACAATGTGACGTCAGGGTCTTCTTTCGCCAGTGGATCATAGGGGACTCCGGAATCGATAAAAGTGACAACTATTCTATCAGGCCCCTCCAACTTTTCAAGTCCAATAAGCGCATCCCCCTCTCCGGGTTGGTACGCATAACTTGCTATATTGACAAAGATCTCTTCAACTGCTACATCAAGCTGCATCTGCTCCTTCATCGGACAGTCAATACTTTCAAGTTCAGCATCAAGAAAAGCCAGCACCTGCTCAAGGTTTTCAATTTTAGCATCAATTCTTAGCTCTTTCATATCCTTGTCCTTTGGCTGCTTCTAAAAAAGCCTTCCCGAAGGCAGAAAGGCTTTTATTGTCTTCACTCGATTGTAAGAATATCGACAAATCCTGTAACCTCAAAGATCTCATTGATCTCTTCGCTGACATTCTTTACAACCATGCTGCCCTGCTTGTTCATAACTTTCTGTGCGGAAAGAAGAACTCTGAGTCCGGCAGATGAAATATATTCAAGCTTGGAAAAGTCAAAGATCAGAGACTCAACACCATCGAGTGATGACTTGAGATCATCATCAAGCTGAGGTGCTGTAGTAGTGTCCAGTCTTCCCTCGAGAGCAATAGTCAATTCGTTCCCATTTTGATTCTTGTTAATTGTCATGGCTTTCTCCTCCATAGTGGGATTAACATAATTACATGTTCTATTATAGAGCATAATTAGGTAAAAACGTTAATTAATTCTTTATTTTTTTATAATTTAATCGTGAATTTTTTCTAATATCTGTGTCATTGTATTTGATTTACCAGCATACGGGTTATAGAATTTAATTAGAAAATGCTCAAAACAAGAGGTTGTTGGAATATGAAGATCCTTAGAAACAGATTTTTTAGAATAGCTGTTCTCATAATCTGCATTGGCGTGATCATCTATGAATCCATAGGTTTGTACAACGACAACAAAGAATATGAAGTGGCTGACAGCGAATATGAGACGCTGACCCAGGATACCGTCTCGGTGGCAAAAGCCGAAGAAATTCCCGAAGGCGCCACCTATCCGCCCATGCATATTAACTTCGGGCAGCTAAAGGGTATCAATGAGGACTTTGTCTGCTGGCTTTATTTTCCATATTTTGACATAAGCTACCCGGTTGTCCAGGAAAATAAAGTCGATGAGTATCTAAGGAAGACTTTTGAGGGTACCTATAATACCTCAGGATGCCTTTTTATCGATGTTCTCAGCTCACCGGATTTCAGCGGGATGCACGACATAATTTTCGGTCACAACATGAGAAACGGTTCCATGTTCGGAAGACTTAAAGAGCTCAGTGCAAGCGATGACAGGGAAATGATAAAGTCCAATCCATATGTATATGTCTATACCGAAAAGGCAGTCTACCAATATGAGATTTTCGGCTACTATGTCACCACTGTTGGAAGTGACGCTTATTCCGTAGTAACAACCAATGAGGAGTATGACACTTTCCTTTCCTACATCTCTAAGAACAGCCTGTATCAAAGACCTGACACTATAGATTTCACTGAGTATCCCTCAATCCTCACCCTTTCAACCTGCAGCGGCAGGTCCGGAAGCGGGAAGCGCTTTGTGATACACTCAGCCAAGATAAACAGCTGGGAGCTGGAATAACAACCTCTACATCTATGTCATATGTAACATATGCATTATATTTGTTATATAACATATTTGCACAAATTTAAACCCTGCAAAAAGCAGGGTTTATTTATTACATGCAGTTATATCCCTTGTTAATGAGAATATTCTCTACCTGGAAGGCATCATCTGTGTGCATCACCATGATAGGAAGACCTGATTCTCTGTTAAAAGACAAATAGATGTAATTCACATTGATATTGCTTGAATACAGTGTTTTAAGAATCTTATCAAGTGCGCCGACTTCATCCGGACACTCTACAGCCAGTACCGGCGTCGTCTTGCATATATAGCCATTGGACTTAAGAACCTCAACACACTTGTCCGGATTGGATACGACCATACGTATAATACCATACTCGGCGGAATCGTTTGTTACCGATCCGAGTATGTTAATCCCGTTATCCCCCAGAAGCCCCGTTATTGCCTGAAAACAGCCTTTTTTGTTCTCGGCATAGATAGAAACCTGTTTTAACATACCTTTTTCTCCCTGTTTCTCTTAATTGAAAAGCTTTTTTACTGCCAGAACTATATCATAAGATGTAAATGGTTTAATAACAAAATCTTTAGCCCCCTTCTTAAGAGCCATCATTATCATAGACTCATACTTCTGGTCAGAGCACATTATTACCCTGGCATTTGGATCTATTTTCATTATCTCAGTAAGAGCATCAATACCATTCATTTTGGGCATATTAATATCTAGCAGCATCACGTCAGGCTGTGTATTCTTATACATTTCTATTGCCTGATCCCCGGAAACCGCCTCACCAACTATCTGGTATTCATCACCTGGAAGTGCGCCTCTTATCATTTCTCTCATGAGAGCGGTGTCGTCAGCTATAAGAACCTTCCTTCGCATAGAGCCTCCTTTTCTGTAATCCCAAATGTAACTTCATATAGTAATATTATCATTTATAAAACCAGAAAAAAAGAGACAGCGCACCATTTTCCGCAAGAAGGCAGAAAACAGTGCGCCACAGACCATCCAATTCATCAGAAGCAACGGGAAAATTGCGTATTTAGAACGCTCAGAAGCGAGCAGTTAAGAATTTAGCATATGCATAATTATTTATCAACAAAAAAACACATCAAATTGTGAAAATTCTGTGTTTTTTGAAATATAATAGCGCGCAATATAACAGCTTGTGAAATTTATTTCTATGGAAAACAATCCTGATACATGTTATACTATCAGACCGTAGCCTTTAAAATTCATATTAAAAAGGAAAAAACATGGCAAAAGAAAACAAAATGGGCACCATGCCCGTTAAACAATTAATCATCAGCATGTCTCTTCCAATGATGATCTCCATGCTGGTTCAGGCTCTTTATAATGTTGTAGACAGTATTTTTGTATCAAGAATAGGAGAAGATGCACTCACAGCTGTAACACTTGCATTTCCTCTACAGAATCTGATGATTGCAGTGGGATCAGGTACAGGTGTCGGAATAAACGCACTCCTCTCACGCTCTCTTGGCGAAAAAAAATTTGATAAGTCTGATTCAGCTGCCAATTGCGGACTGCTCCTGACTATTTTTAATTATCTTTTGTTTCTTATTATAGGAGTATTCTTTTCAAGAGCTTTTATAAGCACACAGTCCGATGCGCCTCACATTATTGAATACGGCACGACATACATTAGCATTGTCTGCAGTTTTTCTTTCGCTCTGTTCTTTCAGATGACACTCGAAAGGCTTCTTCAATCTACCGGCAAGACATTTTTCAGCATGATTTCGCAGGCGACAGGGGCACTTATCAATATAATCTTTGATCCGCTCCTCATCTTTGGTATAGGGCCCTTCCCTGAACTGGGCGTTGCAGGTGCAGCATACGCAACTATACTCGGACAGCTGATTGCATCCTGTATCGGCCTATTCTGTAATATAAAGTTCAACACAGAGATCACTCTTTCGATAAAGAGCATTCTGCATCCCCGGAAAGATACCATTAAAGATATATACTCTGTCGGCATCCCTTCAATCCTGATGATGTCAATCGGCTCAGTAATGACATATATGATGAACAGGATACTTGGCAGCTTCTCGTCGACAGCAACCGCAGTTTTTGGAGTATATTTCAAGTTACAGAGCTTCTTCTTTATGCCTGTATTCGGTCTCAACAACGGACTTATTCCTGTTTTGGCCTACAATTATGGTGCCAGAAACAAGTCGCGTATAATTGAAGCTCTCAAGTTTGCACTTATTCTTGCCTTATCCATAATGATAGCAGGAGCAGTCACATTCCTGGCTATTCCAAGGCCGCTTCTGTTACTGTTCAATGCCTCTGAAGATATGATGGTGATAGGTGTCCCTGCACTCAGGATCATCTGCCTGTCATTTCCTCTTGCAGGTATATGTATAGCAATGGGATCAATATTCCAGGCTTTTTCCATGAGCCTCTATTCACTGGTTGTATCTGTGGGCAGGCAGCTTGTAGTACTTATACCTGCAGCATGGCTGCTTTCCAGGACAGGCGTGCTGTCAATGGTCTGGTGGGCATTTCCTATAGCTGAGCTGGCATCTTTAGTCCTGTCCTCCTATTATTTCATTAAGCTATACAGGGGAACCGTCGCTAAACTCTGAGGTGTTGACTCTTCTTTTTTGTAAAAGTCAATACTTTCGCCGCTTTTCAGAATTGTGCACTAAAAAACATGCCTATTTTTGGCATTTTTTCGTTTCCAATCCCTTGTGAAGCCCCAAAAGATGGTGTAAAATTTTTTCTAGTAGTGAAAATACTCAATTTGAGGGAGGTATAATCCATGAATAAGACAGAACTTGTTGATGCTATTGCAAAAGCTACTGAGCTCTCCAAGAAGGACGCAGAGAAGGCTGTTAAGGCTTTCACAGATGTTGTTTCAAAAGAGCTTAAGAAAAAGGGCAAAGTTCAGCTTGTTGGCTTCGGAACATTCGAGACAGCTAAGAGAGCTGCAAGAACAGGTAAGAATCCTCAGACCGGTTCAGCTATCAAGATTCCCGCTGCTACAGTTCCTAAGTTCAAAGCTGGTAAGGCACTCAAGGACGCTGTTAACGGTAAGAAGAAATAAACTGGAATAACCAAAAAATTTTTAAACAATCTCTAAATAAATGTACAAAATAATTTGGTTATGCCGACAGCAATTCATTTGCGAATGAATAAAAACAGAGAGGACCACGGTTTCCGTGGTCCTCAGACTGTAGACAAAATCCACGGCAGCTGCTGTGGATTTTTCTTTATAAAAGTGCCGGAAACTCAGTATTTATTTGAGCTTGAGGCGCTTTTTCTGGTATGATAAATAGAGAATTCTAATTCTGTTGAGGCCTTAGCGGCTGGAGGAATCAAAT
>CAMNOS010000018.1 GCA_946546925.1 uncultured Butyrivibrio sp. | reverse complement strand
ACAGAAGGCCGATGAGAACACGGATGAGCTCTGCATCAGGGCAAAAGAGGCGTGGAATGCCCTCACTGATGCCCAGAAAGAGCTGGTTGAAGGTGAGTTTGCAGACCCTGATTACTTCGGCAGGGACACAGGAGATGCCTCTAAGGATGATCCGCTGAACGGGGATGACATCGGGGAGAAGGAGCTTCTTGTTGTAAGCTTTGGAACCTCTTTTAACGACAGCAGGACTGAGGATATCGGAGGAATTGAGAAGGCACTTCAGAAGGCATTCCCCGACTGGTCAGTCAGAAGAGCATTTACGGCACAGATAATTATCAACCATGTGCAGGCCCGAGACGGAGAGAAAATTGACAATGTGGAGCAGGCTCTTGAAAGGGCTGTAAAAGCTGGCGTTAAAGAGCTTGTAGTCCAGCCCACACATCTCATGCACGGCGCTGAGTATGATGAGCTTGTGGATGCACTCGATGCGTACAAGGATAAGTTCGAAAAGGTATCTGTATCTGAGCCTCTTCTTGGGGAAGTGGGATCTGATGCCACCAAGGTCAATGATGACAAGAAAGCTGTAGCAGAGGCCATCACCAGAGAGGCAGTAAAGGCAGCAGGCTATGGCAGCCTTGAGGCTGCGGCAGAAGATGGCACTGCCTTTGTATTTATGGGACACGGAACTTCTCACACTGCAAAGGTATCCTACAGCCAGATGCAGACTCAGATGAATGAACTTAAATATGAGAACGTGTTCATCGGAACTGTCGAGGGAGAGCCCGAAGAGACTGAGTTATCCGCTGTGATCGAGAGCGTTAAGGAAAAAGGGTATAAGAAGGTTGTCCTTCGTCCTCTCATGGTTGTTGCAGGAGACCACGCCAACAATGACATGGCCGGAGATGATGAGGATTCCTGGAAGAGCAGATTTACAAAAGACTCATCTTTTGAGAGCATAGAATGCCAGATTGAGGGACTCGGAAGGATTGCAGATGTGCAGGATCTCTATGTTAAGCATGCAAAAGAAGTGATCGGTAAATAATGATAAATATTAAAAAGACAATTCAGGTTGTAAAAAGTGTTCTGCTGCTTTCGGCCTTGACTTTTTGTCTTGCAGGATGCGGCGGCACTCCCGACGGGGAGTACACCGCATCTGTTTCTCTTGAGGGCGGAAGCGGAAAGGCCTATATCGAGAGCCCCTGCAGGGTTACTATAAAAAACGGAAAAACCACGGCAGACCTGATATGGAGCAGTCCCAATTACGACTATATGATAGTTGATGGGAATACCTACTATCCGGTGAATTCTGAGGGCAACTCAGAGTTTGTCATACCGGTGAGGCTCGACGAGGATATGGAGATCTCAGCGGACACCACAGCCATGAGTACTCCGCACCTGATTGACTACACGCTGAGAGTATCTCTGACAGATGAACCCGGGGAAAGTGACCTGGGTGATACGGGCTCTTTTACCAAAGCGGACGTAAGGACCGCGCCTGTAATACCGGGGATTGAATATACAGAGACTGTCGGGAACAGGTATGCGACGGGCTTTGCCATTCACAGATACAGCGAAGGATACACGGTGATAAGTGTTGAGGACGGGCGGCAGTATCTTCTGGTTCCTGAGGGAAAAGACAGACCGGAGGGAATAGAGAAAGACATGACCGTTCTTTACCTGCCTCTTGACAGGATATACCTGGCAGCTTCAGGTGCTATGTGCCATTTTGATGAGCTCGGTGCTGTTGAGAATATCATGCTCTCAGGGCTTAAAAGTGATGACTGGTACATCGACAGTGCACGAAGTGCCATGGAAGAGGGCACACTTTCCTATGGCGGCAAGTACAGCGCGCCTGATTATGAGAAGATCCTTCTGAATGATACGGATATTGCGATTGAGAATACAATGATACTCCACGTGCCCAAGGTGCAGGAAAAGCTGGAGCAGCTTGGCGTCCCTGTGTTTATCGACAGGGCTAATTATGAGGCTGAGCCTCTGGGAAGATGCGAGTGGATCAAGGTTTACGGGGCGCTGTGCGGCAGGCAGGTCAAGGCGCAGGAAGCGTTTGATGCGCAGTGCGATCTTGTGGAAGCAGTCAGACAAAAGACTCAGACAGGCAGGAGTGTGGCATACTTCTACGTGAACTCAAATCATCAGATTGTTACCAGAAAGAAGAATGACTATTTTGCAAAAATGGTAACCATGGCCGGCGGGACATATCTTGCGCCGGACATGGGAGACGATGACGGCGGCGGACAGACAACCGTGAGCATTGAAGCGTTTTACGAGTATGCGCGAAGTGCGGATATTCTTATCTACAATGCTTCAGTAACGGGTGCGCCGGACTCTTTGGAAAGGCTCTGCTCTGAGAATGAGAGTCTTAAGGATTTCAAGGCGGTTTCAGAGAGGTCGGTTTGGTACACGGACAAGTCGCTGTACCAGTATACGGACAGAACAGGTACGATTATTGAGAACCTTAACAAGGTGATCGCAGATGACGAAGATGACTCTGAGTTCTTTCACAGGCTCAGATGATACTGCTTTGGAATACTTGTCGCAGAGGTGATGAATTTGGCCAGAAATCTTATGATCCAGGGGACAATGTCCGGGGTTGGGAAAAGCATATTGACTGCGGGGATCCTAAGGATCCTTCATCGAAGGGGCTATAAGGTGGCGCCATTCAAGTCTCAGAACATGGCGCTTAATTCCTTTGTCACAAGGAATGGCAGGGAAATAGGAAGGGCGCAGGCACTTCAGGCATATGCAGCAGGAATTGAACCATGCTCGGACATGAATCCGATCCTGTTAAAGCCAATGGGAGAGACCATGTCCCAGGTCATAGTAAACGGACTTCCTGTAGAGAACATGAGAGCTCTGGATTATTTTAAGAAGAAGACTCTGTTTTTGCCTGACATCAAGAGGGCGTATGACAATCTTTCGCGGGAAGCGGATATAATAGTCATAGAGGGAGCCGGAAGCCCGGTTGAGATCAACCTCAGGGAGAATGATATTGTGAACATGGGACTTGCGAACCTTCTTGATGCGCCGGTTCTTCTTGTTGGCAATATAGATCCGGGCGGCGTTTTTGCGCAGCTCCTTGGAACCGTAAATCTTCTTGGAAAAGAGGAAAGAGAGAGAATAAAGGGGCTTATCATCAACAAATTCAGAGGTGACAGGGCTCTTTTGGAACCGGGGCTTTCAATGTTCGGGGAGTACTGCGACATTCCTTTTGCCGGAGTGGTGCCGTATACAGAGCTTTCTCTTGATGAGGAGGACAGCGTCTCTGACCGCCTTACAGTGGACAACAGCGGCTTTAAAGGAAGCTGCGGGCGTGAGATAAAAGTCGTAAGCATTGCGGTTATAAGGCTCCCCTTTATCAGCAATTATACAGACTTTTCTGCTCTTGAAGTTCCCGGATATACAGATCTTAGGTATGTGAATGATCCGGCGGGACTTGCGGGGGCCGATCTTGTAATAATACCGGGTACAAAGAACACGCTTTCAGACCTTGAGTGGCTTAAGGAAAGCGGGCTCTCTGACTGTATTATGGAACACGCAGCCGCCGGAAGAGCAGTGATCGGTATCTGCGGCGGATTTCAGATGCTGGGAACAGGCATAAGCGATCCCGGAGCAAGGGAAGGCGGAGGAGAGGCCAGGGGGCTTTCTCTTTTACCTCTTAGAACTGTATTTGAAGAGGGCAAGCACCTTAAGCAGACGGAAGGGGAAATAGGAAAGCTTCAGGGGCTGTTCGAGCCTCTATCAGGCATTCCTGTTTCCGGTTATGAGATCCACATAGGAGAGAGCACATCTGAGAGTGAGATTTTCCCGGTTGCTGCTAAAGGGCCAGTCCTTGGTACCTACATCCACGGCATCTTTGACTGCACAGAATTTACGAAGAAGTTAATTGAGATAATCTTAAAAAATAAAGGCATCAGTTCAAGCCTGCCGCAGTTTGAAAATGTAAAGCTAAGGCGCGAGAAAGAGCTGGATAAACTGGCGGATGTTCTCAGGGATAACCTTGATATGGAGATGATATACAGGATAATCGGGATCTAGAAGATTAAGTTTTTTACCGGGATACCTGTTTTAGATGCTTGTTTCTGATCATACATTCAGGCACTCATGCATTCTTGGATTAAATATCCAAGAATGTGGCAACCAAGCCATTAGAGTCGACTTCGTCGAAGGGCTTGGTTGCTGCTGAATCATATCGGCACGAAACCCGCAGTAAATGCGTGTTTCTGTAATTTCATCTAAGAAGTCATACTTATTGGGGCGATGCGATATGAATATCAAATACCTGAAGCCTTCTGAAATAGAAAAGGAGAGCTTTAATATAATACAAAAAGAGCTGGACGGGATGGGCAAGAAGATCCCGGATGAGCTTCTTCCCACGGTACTGAGGGTGATCCACACTACTGCAGATTTCGAATATGCAGATACCATGTGCTTTTCGGAAGGAGTTATAGACAGGGCAAAAGAGGCAATCCGCGGGGGAGCGCATATAGTTACTGACACCAACATGGCTCTGATGGGGATCAATAAGAAAATCCTCGGCAAATACGGCGGCGAGGTGCACTGCTTTATGGCGGACGAGGACGTGGCCCGGAAAGCTGCGGATCTCGGCGTTACAAGGGCAATTGCCTCCATGGATAAGGCTGCTTTGATTGACAAGCCCCTGATATTTGCCATAGGGAATGCCCCCACTGCGCTCATAAGAATCCATGAGCTGATCAGGGAAAAAAAGCTGAATCCGCTTGCTATCATCGGAGTTCCGGTGGGGTTTGTAAATGTGGTAGAAGCAAAAGAGCTGATCCTGTCGGGGGATGTTCCCTATATTGTGAACAGGGGAAGAAAGGGAGGAAGCACTGTGGCAGCAGCCATATGCAACTCCATCCTGTATAACATGTAAGTCAGAAGACACATTCCATAACTTGCTATATAACAAGGGAGTCAGAGAGAACCGTCCACAATGACTTGTTGTAAGGAGCGGAAAGTGGTGGTACAAAGCGAAGAGAAAAAGGAAAGATACGGCTTTACCACAGGAAGCTGTGCGGCGGCTGCCGCAAAGGCAGCTCTTCTGATGCTGCTTGGTGGTAGCGACATACATAATGTGACCATAATGACTCCAAAGGGCATTCCATATAATGCGGAGATAGTTGATATCACGAGAAGCAAAGACGGGAAGGAAGTCTCCTGCGCAGTGATAAAAGACGGAGGAGATGACCCGGATGTGACCACCGGCTCCGGAATTTATGCCACAGTCAGCCTCAAAGACGGGGATGATATCGAAATCCTCGGCGGAGCCGGTGTTGGGAAAGTGACAAAACCGGGGCTTGACCAGCCTGTGGGAGAAGCAGCAATAAACTCTGTTCCCAGGAAGATGATAAGGGACAGCTTAAGTGAAGTTATCAAGGCTTCCGGCATGGCAGGGCGCGGGGTAAGAGTTCTCATCAGCGTTCCCGGGGGCGAGGAACTTGCACTTAAGACTTTTAATCCAAGGCTTGGGATAGTTGGTGGAATATCTATCCTGGGAACTACGGGAATCGTGGAGCCTATGAGTGACAGGGCAGTCCTTGACACCATAAGAACCCAGATCAGGGTCAGAAAAGCATCGGGTAAGGACGTCCTGATAGCAGCTCCCGGCAACTATGGTCTTAAGTTTCTGCAGGACACCTACAAGGCAGCAGAGGAAGATGTGGTGCTCAGTTCCAACTTTATATATGACACTGTGCAGATGGCTCTCGATGAGGGCTTTGAGAAAATACTGTTTGCGGGGCACATCGGAAAGCTGATCAAAGTGGCGGGAGGCATAAGAAATACGCACTCGCGTTATGGTGATCACAGAATGGAAATCCTGAATGAAATAGTAAAGAATAATCTTCCGGAGGCTCTTTTGCCTGAATATGACAGCCTTAAGGAAAGGATCGGCGAATGTGTCACCACTGAAGAAGCCGTCAGGATCATAGGCGAGGCGGGGATTTCAAAAGCTGTGTTTGAGGACATGGCACGCCGCATAAAGTCAAACCTCGAAGAATGGGCACAGGGCAGGATCAACGCCCAGGTAATAGTATTTGCAAATGAAAACACCGAGCTTGTCTCAACCGGGCAGGCGCATGAATGGGTTGGGGAATAGATATGGTTCATTTTGTGGGAGCAGGTCCCGGAGCAATAGACCTGATAACATTAAGAGGGAAAAAACTTATCGAAGAGGCGGATGTGATAATCTATGCGGGCTCGCTGGTCAATCCGCAGCTCCTTGATTATGCCCGTGATGATTGCGGGATATATGACAGCAAGGATCTCAATCTGGAAGAAGTGATCTCAATAATTCGGGATGCGGAGGAACTTGGGAGAAACACAGTCAGGCTCCACACGGGAGATCCAAGTATTTACGGGGCTGTCAGGGAGCAGATGGATATCCTTGAAGAACTGGGGATAGACTATGACGTGACCCCCGGAGTCAGCTCTTTTTGCGGGGCGGCAGCAGCTCTTAAGATGGAGTACACACTTCCCGGAATAAGCCAGAGCGTGATCATAACAAGGATGGATGGAAGAACCAAAGTGCCGGATCGGGAGTCGGTGGAAGCACTGTCATCTCACGGTGCGACCATGGTCTTTTTCCTGTCATCTTCTGAAGCCGGGCGCCTCTCTGAGAGACTGATTAATGCAGGGCTTTCGCCTGATACTCCCTGCGCAGTGGTCTACAAAGCCACCTGGGATGATGAAAAGAGCTTTGTCTGCAGCCTCGAAAGCCTCTCTGAGACGATGGAATCCGGAGGCATAAAAAAGACAGCCCTCATTATTGTGGGGCAAGCCGTGGCCCAGACGGGGTATGAGAGGTCAAAACTCTACGATCCTGAGTTTACTACAGAGTACAGAATGGGAACTGATAAGAATGCCAAAGACGGACAGTAAGAGAAATACAATTGTTTTTGCTCTATTAATATTGATCCTGGCTATGTTTTTCATGGCAAATCTCTGTATCGGCAATGTGCGCATAGGTGCAGGTGATGTACTTGGAATACTCTTTTCCGGGGCAGGGGATGATACAGTAAGAAGCATAATCTTAAGTATCCGTCTTCCGAGAACGATCATGGCACTGGTACTTGGTGGCGCGCTTGCAGTTGCGGGTTTTTTGCTTCAGACTTACTTTTCAAACCCCATAGCGGGTCCGTATATCCTGGGCGTTTCATCGGGAGCAAGGATGATGGTGGCACTGCTTCTTATTTTTGTCGCAGGCGGTGTCACTGTTAAGGGTTACACGCTCGTCTTTGCAGCATTTCTCGGGGCACTTGCAGCTACTTTTTTCATAATACTCATATCAAAACGGGTCAGGAACATGGCTTCACTCCTGGCTGCCGGGATCATGATCGGATATATCTGCAGCGCTGTCACTGACTTTCTCGTGGCTTTTGCTGACGACTCGGATATCGTCAATCTTCACAGCTGGTCTCAGGGGAGCTTTTCCGGCGCGACAATGGAAGGCGCCGGGTACTGCACTGTGATCGTTTCTGTTTCTTTTATATGCGTGATGTTTCTGGCAAAGAGTCTGGACGCCTTAAGACTTGGGGAGTCCTACGCAAGGAGCGTCGGCATCAATGTGAAAATGTGCAGGATCTTCATCATCCTGCTCTCAAGCATACTGTCCGGGTGCGTAACAGCTTACGCCGGTCCTGTATCTTTTATCGGGATAGCAGTTCCTTTCCTTATGAGAGAGGTTCTTGGAACATCCAAGCCTGTCGTGCTCATCCCTGCGTCTTTTATTGCGGGCTCGGCGTTCTGTCTTCTGAGCGACCTTCTGGCCAGAATGATATTTGCTCCCACGGAGCTCAATATATCGGCAGTGACATCTTTATTTGGAGCTCCGATAGTTATCTTCATGATAATAAGGAGGCACAGGGGCAATGAGAATTGAGAATCTGTCCGCCGGATACGGCAAAAAAGCTGTGATAAGGGATATAAGCCTTGAAATAAAAAAGGGAGAGATAATCTCTCTCATAGGTCCGAACGGGGGCGGAAAATCCACTCTTTTAAAGACGATCATCGCGGAGCTTAAACCTCTTAAGGGTGCCGTTTTTATAGAAAGGGATGATGTGCGGGACATCCCGATAAAAGAACTCTCAAGAAGTATGTCCATCGTAAACACCGACAGGGTAAAGCCGGAGCACATGAGCGGAATGGACGTGGTTCTTTCGGGGCGCCTTCCCTACAGCGACGGATTGGGAAGGTTTTCTGATGCGGACAGACAGGCTGCGTCAGATTCTGCGGATCTGATGCATGTTACAGACCTGGCAGAAAAGCCGTTTATGGACCTGAGTGACGGTCAGAAGCAGAGGATACTGATAGCGAGGGCTATCTGCCAGGAGCCTGAATATCTCATCATGGATGAGCCCACGTCATATCTTGACATACGATACAGGTACGAGCTCATGGATGTTTTAAGGAACCTGAAAGAGAAGGGTGTGACCGTCATAATGTCACTTCACGAGCTGGAACTGGCACTTATGATCTCAGACAGGCTGCTTCTTGTTGATTCATCCGGTGGGGTTTCCTGTAAGAGCCCTGAAGAAGTCATGGAAAGCAAGGTGCTTAAGACTCTCTATGATATGACCGACGATATGTACCATAAGGTGCTGGGACAGCTTAATGCGCCGGAAGATCACACGAGAAAGCACTGCAGCTATTTTGTGAACAGAAAGTGCGAGTACTATCCCTGTCACGATGTTCCGGAGGATAAATTCAGCTGTCTCTTTTGCTACTGCCCGCTCTATGGCGTCGACGACTGCGGCGGCAATTACAGATACTCGGAAAAGGGAATTAAGAACTGCAAGGACTGCAGTTTCCCTCACGACAGTGACAACTACCCGCAGGTCATTAAGAAGCTTAAGGAAAACATGTATGGAGAAGCTAAGCATAGGTAAATACAGGATGATCAGCTTTACCGACGCCGGAAAGGCACTGATGAAGCGGCTGGGGGAAGCTCTTGCGGCAGGTGAAAAGACCGGTCAGGCAGTCGCTTCAGAGGTAGGCACCCTGGATGAATTTACAGAATCGGAGTTTAAAAAGGGGAGCGTTCTTGTCTACATAGGCGCTGTGGCAATAGCGGTCAGGGCTATCGCTCCCTATATACAGGACAAGACCACGGACCCTGCTGTTCTTGCCATAGACGAAGCAGGGACTTTTGTAATACCTGTCCTTTCGGGACATCTTGGAGGCGCCAACGAGTATGCAAGGGAGATAGCAGATCTTCTGGGGGCGATCCCTGTGATAACAACCGCAACGGACTTAAGGGGCGAGTTCGCAGTGGACGTCTTTGCTGCAAGACATGATATGCAGATAAATGACATGAAACTTGCAAAACAGTTCAGCGCCCGGCTCCTTAGGGGCGAGGATGCGGTATTTACCGTATCTCCAAAGGTTCACGCAGGCAGTGGGATTTATCTGATACCCAAGTGCCTTGTGGTTGGGATGGGCTGCAAAAAGGGCAAGAGCGCATCAGAGCTTGAGAGCTTTCTTTTTGACATACTTGCCGAAAACAACCTGGACAGGAGAGCAATAAAAGCCATTGTCTCCATTGATATAAAGGAAAAGGAAGAGGGGCTTATCGAGCTTTCAAGCAGTCTCAAAGTTCCGTTTATAACTTACAGCCCGGAGAAACTCATGGAGCAGGAGGGAGACTTTGCGTCCTCTGAATTTGTTCTTGAGACTACAGGCTGCGACAATATTTGCGAGAGGGCTGTGGCTGCCTACGGGGCAGAGAAAATAGCAGTTCACAAGACCGCGAGATGCGGAATGACAGTTGCGATCGGGATTTTTACAGGAAAAGAAAACAATGAAGAATAAAAAACTATGGGTGGTTGGAATTGGGCCGGGCAGCGCCGACGAGATGACAGTGAAAGCCCAAAAGACAATACAAAAGTGCCGGGTAATAGCAGGCTATACTGTGTACTGCGATCTATTGCGGCCGTCTTTTCCGGACAAGGAATACATCGAGACGCCTATGATGGGAGAGGAGAAAAGAGTGGAGCTTGCTCTGAAGAGAGCAGACGAAGGTAATGAAGTTGCCCTTGTGTGCAGTGGAGATGCAGGCGTATACGGACTTGCAGGGCTTGCTGTAGAGAAGGCAGAGGCATACCCTGAAGTCGAGATTGAGGTTGTTCCTGGTGTGACTGCTGCTCTTAGCGGCGGAGCGCTTCTGGGAGCTCCTCTCATCCATGACTTCTGTCTGATAAGCTTAAGCGACCGTCTTACTCCTAAGGAAAAGATTGAAAAGAGGCTCCTTGCCGCTGCAGAAGCGGACATGGTAATAGTGCTCTATAATCCTGAGAGTAAGAGCAGGAAGGGATACCTTTTGCGGGCGGCGGATGTACTGATGAGAATCCTTCCCGGGGACAGAGTCTGCGGTATTGCAAGGAACATTGGACGAGACGGGCAAAGCAAAGAGATACTTGTGCTCTCAGACTTAAAAGATGTGGGGGCAGATATGTTTTCAACTGTGTTTATCGGCAATTCTTCGACTAAGCGATGCGGCGATTTCATGGTAACGGAGAGAGGCTATGGCAGTGAGAGATAAGGTACTTGTTTTTGGCGGAACCACAGAGGGAAGAGAGCTGTCAGCTCTTTTAAGAGAACTGGACATCCCTCATACCCTGAGCGTTGCAACTGAATATGGGCTTCAGATCCTGAGACAGAGCGGGGAAGAAGAGATCATCTCCGGCAGAAAGAGCGCAGAGGAAATAGCGCAGCTCATCACACAAGAAAGCTACACGGTCATCGTGGATTCAACGCATCCCTTCGCCACTGCGGTATCAGAGGAGATACGAAGTGCCTGTGATATGACAGGAACAAGGTATATCAGGGTTAGGCGCGACACGGAATCTGACGACGCAATGAACTTTTTTGAATATGCAGTTTGTTCAGACACGCTTCAAGAGGCTGTGCGTGAGCTTGAAAGTACGAAGGGCAATATCCTGCTTCTTACCGGCAGCAGGGACCTTGTGCAGATCGTGCGGGGGATAAGCGATATCTCAAGAGTATATGCAAGGGTGCTTCCTGACATTGACAGTATAAAAAAGTGCATTGATGCGGGGCTTAAGGGAAAACAGATAATTGCAATGCAGGGGCCTTTTTCCTGCAACATGAACGAGGCACTTATAAGTGAAGTGAACGCGTCCGTAATCTTCACAAAACAGAGCGGAAGGCAGGGAGGCTTTCCCGCCAAGATGCAGGCGGCAAAGAACTGCGGGATAAAGGCGGTGGTCCTTAAGAATCCTGAAAACGGCAAGGAGGGCGATGAGTTTTTTACTGTCAGGCAGACCTGCGATTATCTGAAAAGAATCGCAGGGCAGGAGAGGAAAACCATTGTCCTTGCCGGAATAGGCCCCGGGGATGAAGCTCTTTACACAGGAAAGCTTTCGGATGCACTTAAAAAGGCGGATGTCATCTTTGGAGCGTCTTCTGTTATTCAGGGTGTTAGCAGCGGCAGCATTCCAAAGATTCCGATGTATAAGGCTCAGGATATAATTTCTTTTCTTGCGGATAATCCGAAGTACAATAGCCCCGTGGTCCTCTTTTCCGGGGACATCAGTCTAAGCAGCGGATATAAGAATGCGCGCACATTGCTGGAAGAGGCCGGGTACAGTGTAACTTCGGTGCCGGGAATATCATCGGTATCACTGTTTTTGCAGCGCCTTGGCATCGGGCTTGAGGACACAACGGTTCTGAGCGCACACGGAAGATGCTGCAATGTGAGAGGGCACGTCCTTCTGAACCGGGATACCATCATCCTTACTTCAGACTGCAGCCATGCCGAAGCTATCTGCAGGCAGGTGGCAGATGCAGCCGGACGGATCGTGATCGGTTATGAACTTGGAAATAAGGATGAGCTTGTTTTTGACTATCCGGATGGGGAGAAGAATCTAAGGGATCTTCCGGGGAGATGCCTTGTATACGTGCACAGGAAGGAAGAGACAGAGGACAGCGCTTTTGGCGGGATAAAAGACCGGGATATGATCCGCGGAAATGTCCCCATGACCAAGGAAGAGATAAGAGCCCTTTCGATCAGAAAACTTGCTCTTTCCAAGGACGGTGTCATGTACGACGTGGGAGCCGGAACGGGCTCTGTCTCCATCGAGGCAGCGCTTATGCATCCGGATATGAAGGTCTACTGCGTTGAAAAGAATGTGGAAGCGTTGGATCTTCTTGAGAAGAACAGAGAAAAGTTTGCCGCGGAAAATGTGGAGATCGTGCCCGGAAGTGCTCCGAAAGCTCTTAAAGAACTCCCTGCACCAACCCATGTCTTCATCGGAGGAAGCGGCGGAGCGCTTAAGGACATTCTTGACTGTGTATATGAAAAGAACGAAAGAACGAGGGTAGTGATCAACTGTGTGACGGCTGAAACCATGAGCGAGACGGTGAGTTACCTGAACGATCATGAGGACATATCAGGCGACATCATCCAGGTGTCCGTCACGAGGTACAGGGAAGTGGGGAGCTATCACATGGCAGATGCCTTCAATCCTGTGTATATCATTACCTTGAGGAAAGAACTAAAGTGAGTGATAAGAATACTGCTAAGAGAATAATGATCTGTGCGCCTGGAAGCGGAAGCGGAAAAACGCTCATAACCTGCGCACTTTTGAGGATACTTAAGAGAAGGGGATTTAATCCGGCCTCGTTTAAATGCGGACCCGATTATATTGACCCGATGTTTCACAGGACTGTCCTGGGGATCCCCTCAAGGAACCTTGACCTGTTTCTGGCGGGGCGTCAGGGCGTTCTGAGATCTCTTGAGAGGGGAATGAGCGGAAGTGACATCGGCGTTATTGAGGCAGTCATGGGCTTTTTTGACGGTTACAGCCCGGAATCCTGTAAGGGGTCATCCTATGAACTTTCCTGCGTGACCAATACGCCGGCAATTCTTGTGGTCAACGCGCGGGGGATGAGCCTTTCGATCCTGCCGCTTGTTAAGGGCTTCTGCGGGTTTGGCGAGCGGAAGATGATAAAGGGAATCATTCTCAACAACGTCTCCTTATCTGTGGCCAAAGAGCTTTCGGAAAGGATACTTAAGGAGACCGGAGTGCCGGTCATCGGATCACTTCCGGTGATGAAGAGCGCGGATCTTAAGAGCAGGCATCTGGGTCTTGTGCTGCCCGGGGAAGTTCCAGGCATTCTTGATGCAATTGGCATGGTCTCAGATGAACTGGAGGCAAATCTGGACTTTGATAAGCTGATTGATATTTCCATGGAGGCGGGATATTTCGGCGATGATGAGAAGCCGGCTTCTGGTATCTGCTGCGACGAAGGTGAAGTCTGCCGGGGTTCTTTCGCACCATTTCCTGCAGGCGGTGCGAAGGTCAGGGTCGGGATAGCACGGGATGAAGCATTCTCTTTTTACTACGAGGACAATCTGGAACTGCTGTCAGAAATGGGGGCAGAGCTTGTTTTCTTTTCACCACTTCATGACAGGAATCTTCCTGATGTATCAAGGCTTATCATAGGCGGGGGCTATCCCGAGCTTCATGCAAAAGAGCTGTCTGAGAACAGATCAATGCTCAGAGACATAAAAGAAGCGGCGGATGCAGGGATGCCCATCCTTGCAGAGTGCGGAGGCTTTTTGTATCTTATGGAAAGCCTTGAGGATCCTGAGGGCAATGAATATAAAATGACGGGAGTTTTCCCGGGAAAAACTCATATGACTGAGAAGCTGACTCATTTTGGATATGTTAAGGTCACAAAAAATACTGACAATATGTACCTGCTTGACGGCGAAGAGATCCGTGGCCATGAGTTTCACTATTACAAGGCAGGTGATGACGGGGACTGCCTTACCATGACCAAGCCCTCCGGGAAGAGGAGCTGGAAGGGATACATGAGCTGCAACAGGGTTTTTGCGGGATTTGCGCACCTTTATTATCCATCCTGTCCTGCGTTTGTGCGGAGGTTTATGGATGCCTGAGGATATGTATATATATGAATATCATCTGATAGCCTTTGCTTTGGGGTTCTTCCTTGATCAGCTTATCGGTGATCCAATGAATTTCCCTCACCCCATACGTCTTATAGGCAACCTCATCGGAGCTCTTGACAGGAGGCTTCTTGGGAATACAGACCGCAAAGACAGAAATCCCGGATCGGAGAAGAGAAAAGGAGTATTGCTCTGTTTTCTTGTCGTTCTTACAACGGGCATTGTGACAGCAGCAGTTACAGCGGCTGCATATTCTTTTAACAGATATGCAGGCATTGCCGCAGAGGCGGTCCTTACTTGTTTCATCCTTGCGGCAAAGAGCCTTAAGGACGAGAGCATGAAAGTCTTTTTCGCCCTTGAGAGCGGTTCTGTTGAGGATGCAAGGAAAGCTGTTTCAATGATCGTCGGAAGAGACACGGACAGGCTCGATGAGAAGGGGATAGTAAGGGCGGCGGTGGAGACGGTTGCTGAGAACACATCTGACGGCGTCATTGCGCCCATGATCTATACTTTTATCGGCGGACCCGTTCTTGGATTTATATACAAGGCCATTAACACCATGGATTCGATGGTGGGATACCGCAATGAGCGCTACGAGTATTTTGGATGGGCGGCTGCAAAGCTCGATGACGCTGCCAATTTCCTCCCCGCGAGGATAAGCGCACTTTTTATGATACTGGCGGCCTATACAGGAGGAAGCAGGTTCTCAGGCAGGGGCGCACTTAGGATCTTTATCCGTGACAGATATAACCACAAAAGCCCCAACTCTGCCCAGACGGAGAGCGCATGCGCGGGAGCTCTCGGACTTCGGCTCGGTGGAGATTCATATTATTTTGGTAAGCTCGTCTCAAAGCCCTGCATTGGAGATGCTCTGAGAACGGAAGAGCGGTCGGATATACCTTGCAGCTGCAGACTGATGTATATAACAGCATACCTTGTTTTCGCGTTGCTGTGCCTTATTGGGGGAGTGATCTGCTTCCTTTGAAGATGCGCATATGATTTAAGGGAGAAGTATAATGATCCACGGCGGTGAGATTCATGACAAGAGAATAGACCTGGATTTTTCGGTGAACCTGAACCCCGCAGGGTGCCCTGCGAAGGTGAGGAATGCTCTTTTAGAGGCAGCAGGCCATGTGGGTGAATATCCGGACATTGATCAGAAATCCTTCAGAATAAAGACAGCAATGGCTGAAAACAAGCTGGCCGGAGGTGGCTTTATTGGCAAAGGCAACGTCTTTGGAGGAAATGGTGCATCAGAACTCATCATGGCTGTGATAAGGCTTGTGGCTCCTAAGAAGGTGCTTTTGCCTGTGCCCAGTTTTTACGGCTATATGCACGCAGTAAAATCACTTGGAGACGCGCAGCTGTCCGGGTACAGACTTGATAGTGTCAGCAACTTTTGTCTGGGGGAAGATTTTCCGGATCTTATTACAAAGGACACGGATCTTGTGATCCTGGGTAATCCCAATAACCCCACAGGACGCTGCATTGAGGAGAAACTCCTTGAGAGGATCGTGCTGCGCTGCAGCAGCTGCGGATGTGCTCTTGTTATTGACGAGTGTTTTCTTCATCTGTCCGTGGGAGGCACAAGCAGCATAAGGTATCTGAATTCCTGCTGTAAGCTCTTTGTCATAGATGCTTACACCAAGCTCTTTTCAATTCCCGGTGCAAGGGTTGGGTATGTCATATCTTCGGAAGAAAATATCGGAAAGCTTAGGGCTCTTTTACCTGAATGGAATATGTCAGTGTTTGCACAAAAGGCCGGGGAGGCGTGTGCCGAAGTAATCCTTGAAGGGGATTTTGTTGAGACTTCGTGCAGACTGGCAGAATGTGTGAGAGGCCGGATGGAGAGGGATTTTAAGGAGATTGGATTTGAGGCTTTTTCTTCTGATACCAATTTCATTCTTGTTTACAGCGACAAAAGGCTGTATGATTTCCTTTTGGAAAGAGGGATACTTATAAGGGACTGCTCAAACTTTGCGGGACTATCAAAGGGCTATTACCGGTTTGCTGTAAAGGATGAAGAGTCCTATGAAAGGATGAAGGAATGCTTTGCTTTTTTGACATAGACGGAACGATCTGGGATTACAGGAACTTCATTCCGGAGAGTACCAGGAAGGCTATAAAACTGGCGCAGGAAAACGGACACAAGTGCTTCCTTAATACAGGAAGGGCAAGGGCCTATGTTCATAATGAGGATCTTCTGGGGATAGGCTTTGACGGAATCGTAACTTCCTGCGGCTGCATGATAGAATATTGCGGTGAGACTATCTACAACAAGCTCTTAAGTAGTGAAGAGTGTGTGCGCACCGTGGAATCCACAAGGAAACACGGCTTCAGATCCATTCTTGAGGGACCTGAGTTTCTCTACATGGATCGCAAGGATTTTGAAGGGGACATGTTTGGTGAAAAAGTCATGAGAGAGATGGGTGACAGACTTCTTCCTATTACAGATAACTGGGGCAGATGGGTGATGAACAAGCTCTCCTGCGAGTGCGGCACTCCCACAAGGGATCAGTGTTTTGAGGAGCTCTCCGATATTTATGATTTCATGCTCCACAACGATCATATAGTTGAGATGGTTCCAAAGGGGCACAACAAGGGCACGGGAATTGTGGAGGTGTGCAGGCTCCTGGGGGAGGACGTCTCACAGACGATTGCTTTTGGTGACAGCATCAATGACAAGGAGATGCTCGAGACCGCAGCGATTTCAGTTGCCATGGGCAACGCCACAGACACAGTAAAAGAGCTGTCAGACCATGTCACAACAGATATTCTTGATGACGGCATCTGGAACGCCATGAAGGAATACAGACTTATTAGTTAAAAATCAGCTAAATATTTGATTGACAAAATACAGTTGATACTTTACACTTTTGTCGTGTAGTTAGCAAGGAAGACCCATGTGGAATACACATGGGGTTTTTTTTGCTCAAAAATTATTAAAGTGGCCTTTTTTAGGCAGGAGGAATTATGAAGAGATTTTTAGCAACTATGATTGCAGGCATTTCATGTGTGACAATGCTTGCAGGATGCGGCAATTCTGCATCAACAGAAACAGTAGCTGACCAGAGCGCAGAGACGCCTGAGGTAGCTACAACAGAAACTGCAGAGACTACAGAGACAGAAGCTGTAGAGACTCCTGCAGAAACAGTTAAGCTTGATAAGCTCACAATCGGATTTGTACCTTCTCGTGATCCTGATGAGATCGTTACAGCTACTGAGCCTCTCAAAGAGCTCCTTACATCTGAGCTTGCAGGCCTTGGATATGAAGTAGGCGAAGTTGACATCACTGTTGGAACCAGCTACGAGGCAGTAGGTGAGGGCCTTTCAGCAGGAACAATCGATGTAGGACTTATTCCGGGCGGTACATACGTACTCTATGAGGATGGCTGCGATGTTATCCTTACAGCTACAAGAGACGGTCTTTCAATCGAGAGCCCTGATGCCAAGACATGGAACGACAACAAGCCCACAGAGCCCACACCTGAGAATCAGGTTACTTTCTACAGAGGACTTATCATCGCAGGACCTTCAGAGGCTGGCCAGGCAATCGCTGCCAAGGTTAACAACGGTGAGGAAGTTACATGGGAAGACCTTGACGGCCTTAACTGGGCAGTTATGAACTCTTCTTCATCAGCCGGATACATCTATCCTTCACTCTGGCTCCAGGAAAACTATGAGAAGCACATCACAGACCTTACACATGCTGTACAGGCTGATTCTTACGGTAACGCTTTTGCAAGACTTGCTTCAGGCCAGATCGACGTTCTTTGCTGCTATGCAGATGCAAGACGTGACAACGAGGAGAAGTGGACAACAGAGTTTGGCAGAACAGCTTCTATCTGGGATGAGACAAACGTTATCGGTGTTACAGACGGTATCTACAACGATACAATCAGCGTAAGCAAGACTTCTGCTATCATGGATGATGCTTTCAAGGCAGCTCTTACACAGGCATTCATCAACATCGGAAACACAGATGCAGGTAAGGAAGTAATCTCAATCTACAACCACAACGGATACGTTGAGGCTAAGGCTGAGGACTACGAGTCAGAGAGAGCAGCTCAGGAACTCATCAAGTCAATGCAGTAAGTGAGTGATATAGGGATTCAAAGTCTCAAGGTGCTGTGCTTGCACAGAGCACATTGAGACCTTGAAGACTGAACATACATGAGGAAGTAGCGCGGTAGTGCGGATTCCGAGTGTATGTAGCATGACGAGAGCAATGCGGAGTCATGCGTATATCACGGAGCAGCCCACTCGATGGGAATAGATATTAATACGGGGGAGGTATTTTTACCTCCCCTTTTTACCCAATTTCAGGAGAACAAAGATGATCAAGTTTGAAAATGTCGGAAAAGTATACCCTAACGGATTCGAGGGCCTTAAGAATATCAATCTCACAATAGACCAGGGAGAATTCGTCGCAATAATCGGTCTTTCCGGAGCCGGTAAATCCACACTTATTCGTACTATCAACAGGATGCACGATGTCACCAGCGGAAAGCTCACCGTGGATGATGTTGATGTTATGAGCCTGTCTGGAAAGCAGCTCAGAAGATTCAGAAGAAAGATAGGTATGATATTCCAGTCTTTCAACCTGATTACAAGAACAACAGTAATAAAGAACGTTCTGACAGCATTTGTTCCCGACATGCCATGGCTGAGGTCGGCTTTTGGCATATACACCAAGGAAGAGAAGATCAAGGCTTTAGAGTGCCTTGATAAAGTGGGAATCCTCGATAAGGCTTTTGTGCGTGCCGATCAGCTCTCAGGTGGACAGCAGCAGAGAGTTGCACTGGCAAGGACACTAGCTCAGAATCCGCAGATCATTCTTGCGGATGAGCCTGTTGCAGCTCTTGACCCTGTTACCGCCAATCAGGTAATGGGCGACTTTAAGAGGATCAACGAGGAGATGAACATCTCCATTCTTATCAATATCCATCACATCGACCTGGCCCTTAAGTTTGCAACGAGAGTCATTGGAATCAGAGAGGGAGAGATTGTATTTGACGGCCCTGTCTCAGAAGCTACCAAGCCTGTTCTCGAGAGGATCTATGGCAGAAGCTTTACCGGAGACAATGACTACGACGAAGTGGGGTGATCGATTTGAATCTTACACTATACGACAAGATCTTTAAACCAAAGGAATATGTACTTCCAAACGGAAAAAAGGCCTATAAGAAAGCTTCAAGAGCACCGATTTATGTCATTCTTATACTCGCCATGAGTGCCCTGTCAGTCAGGATTACAGGATTTGACATGAAGATACTCACAACCAGGATCGGACAGTTCTTTGTTATCCTGGGAGATATGTTCCCGCCCAATACAGGATATATGCCTACGGTGTGGAATCCTCTTTTTGACACCATCAAGATGTCGCTTCTTGGTTCTGTGGTGGGAGCTCTTTTATCGGTTCCCTTTGCGATGCTTGCAAGTACCAACGTGTGTCCCAGCAAGATAGTGGTTACCCTCATGAGAGTCATGTTCAGTCTCATAAGGACGCTTCCCACAATTGTCATTGCCCTTGTTGCCACACTTATCTTCGGACTTGGAACCCTTGCGGGAACTGTGGCTATTGCAGTGTTCTCTTTCGGATATATCGGCAAGCTCACCTATGAGGAGATCGAGACTGTTGACATGGGAGCCTTCGAGGCGATGCAGGCCATGGGCGCAACCAGATCTCAGGCATTTATCTCTGCAATCATTCCGCAGGTGCTTCCTTTCTATCTCTCAAACTGCCTCTTTAACTTTGAGGGAAATGTAAGATACGCAGCTGTTCTGGGATATGTCGGTGCCGGCGGTATCGGACTCATCTTAAATGAGAAGATAAGCTGGAGAGAGTATCCATCGGTTGGGATGATCCTCATAGCTTTATTTGTAACTGTATTTATCATTGAGTCAGTCAGCCGCATGCTTCGTAAGAAGCTTGTCTGACAAAGGAGCCAGCCATGAATCAGAGAATACAAGATGCTTACGAAAAAAGACCCAAAGACTGGGTTTATAATCTTATGACTGCTGTCATCGTTGTCGGGCTCCTTATCTGGAGTGCGAGTGCAGTGGAGACCAGCGGTTCCACACAGGACGGAGGGCAGATCGCGCTTAACGTCCTCTCCGGAATCTTTCATCCGGACCTTGGATTTTTGTTTGACTTTACCAAAAAGGGTGTGCCATACCTGATGCTTGAGACGGTATGTATCGCATTTTTGGGAACAATAGTCGGCGCTATCATCTCAATACCGCTGGCATTTATCTCAGCATCAAACCTGACACCCAAGCCCATAGCTTTTGCAGGAAGGATCCTGATCATGATGGCCAGAACCATCCCTGCTTTTGTCTACGGTCTTATGTTTATCAGGGTTACAGGCCCCGGAGCCTTCGCAGGTCTTCTTACCATGGGTGTGTGCTCGATCGGTATGATAAGCAAGATGTATATTGAGGCTATAGAGGACCTGGACACTCATGTCATAGAGTCCCTGGATGCAGCAGGATGCGACACCTGGCAGAAGATCAGGTACGGAATCCTTCCGCAGCTTATGCCCAACTTTGCATCTACCGCGATCTACAGATTTGACATCAACCTTCGTGATGCCACGATCCTTGGTATGGTCGGTGCCGGCGGATTCGGTGCTCCTCTTATCTTTGCCATGAACTCCTACAGATGGAATGAAGCGGGAGCTCTTTTGGCAGGACTTATCATACTGATCCTCATTATTGAGTACATATCCACCAGGATCAGGGTTAAGCTCACAAGAGGATAATCAACGAGGGAAAAGAAATGAGAATAGTATTTACATCAGATACACACGGAAGTTTATATCCCATAAACTACGCACAGAACTGCCCCGAGAACACGGGGCTTTTTTGTGTTGCTGCACAAATTGAAAAAGACGAGGATACCATTGTGATCGACGGCGGTGACTCCCTTCAGGGGACACCGCTCATATCTTACTACCTTCAGCACAGGGATGAATATGATTTTCACCCTGTTGCAGAGGGTTTCAATGAGATGAAGCTCGACTATTACACATTGGGAAATCATGACTTTAACTTTGGCTACGAAGCGATACTTGACTATGTAACGAACATGAAGGCCGTGCTCATATCCGCCAATGTCGTGGATAAGAGAGGGGCGCTGGGAATAGTTCGCAGCGTGATACACAGGATGCCGGACGGAACAAAGGTCGGGATCACCGGCGCAGTAACAGGATACGTCAACGTCTGGGAGCAGAAAGAAAATCTTGCCGAGCTCGAAGTGACGGATCCTGTCGAAGAACTTAAGAAAGAGCTTGAAGTCCTGAGGGAGAAATCGGACATAACAGTCTGCATCTATCACGGAGGCTTTGAAGAGGATCTTGAGAGCGGGGCGCTCTTATCAGAAACGAGGGAGAATGAGGCCTGCAGGATATGCAGGGAACTGGATTTTGATATACTTCTGACCGGCCATCAGCACATGCAGGTTGAAGGAGTCAACATCGCGGGAACCTACGGAGTACAGCCCCCTGACAAGGCAAGAAAGTACTGCGAACTCTTTGTGACGGGAAGAGGCGATGACCTCAGGGTGGAGTCAAAGCTTGTTGCGGTTGAAGCTCCCGGAGAGAGATATGAGCAGATACGAAAAGCTCACGCCTTCATGGAGCCCATGAACGAAGCTCTTAACGGATGGCTCGATGAGCCGATCGGATCGCTTGAAAATGAAATAGCGCCTGAGGGCAAGCTTGAAGCTGCTCTGAACGGCAGCAGGGTTGCAGCTATTTTTAATCAGGTTGAACTTGATTACACCGGAGCTGATTTTGCCTGCACAAGTCTCTCCAACGATCCCCTCGGACTTAATAAGTTCATCACGGTAAGAGACGTTCTGGGGATATATCAGTTTGCCAACACGGTAGAAGTAAAGTCGGTTACCGGAGAAGTGATAAAGACTGCGCTTGAGCGCTGCGCCGAATACTTTGACTATAATGCCGAAACAGGACAGATCAGCATCTCCAGGATCTTTTTGCAGCCCAAAGTGGAACACTACAACTATGATTTCTACGCAGGGCTTGAGTATGAGTTTGACCTTACAAAGCCTGTGGGGGAGAGAGTTGTAACCCTGAAGAAGATGGATGGCACTGACATAGAGCCGGATAAGACCTATACGCTGGCCCTCAGTAACTACAGGGCGACGGGGACGGGCGGCTATGCGTGCATAGGCCAAAGCCCGGTTTCAAGGAGCTATTCCGATGAGATGCCGGACCTTCTCATTGACTTTATCAGAAGGAACAGCCCGGTACCTGAGATTGTCAATTCGAGGTTCTCCGTTAAGCCGCACAGGCAGTGAATTATTTGACTTTTGCATTATGAGAATACATAATAGATTTGTTAAAGTATCGAAAAAAGAAGGATTTTTATGTATAAGAGATTAGGACGAAACGATGTGTGCTGGTGTGGCAGCGGCAAGAAGTATAAGAGCTGCCATGCGGCTTTTGATGACAAGATAATAAATTTCGAGCATCAGGGAATGATCGTGCCCTCAAGAAAGCTTTTCAAGTCCGAGAAGGATATTGAAGGGATCAAAAAGAGCGCCGTCATCAACATGGCTGTTCTTGATGAGATAGGGGAGAAGATCCATGCCGGCATGACGACTCAGGAGATAGACGATATCGTCTACAACACGACCACCAGGATGGGCGGCATACCCGCGGACCTGGGATATGAGGGCTTCCCCAAGAGCGTGTGCACCTCTATCAATGAGCAGGTCTGCCACGGAATTCCATCCGATGACATCATCCTTAGAGACGGGGATATCATAAATGTGGACTGCTCCACTATTCTTGACGGCTATTTTTCTGATTCCTCCCGAATGTTCTGCATCGGCGAGGTGTCGCCGGAAAAGAAGAGACTGGTTGATGTGACAAAAGAGTGTCTTGAAGAAGGCCTTAAGGCTGTGGTTCCGTGGACACCCATCGGCGACATGGGACACGCTGTCCATATGCATGCCAGGAAGAACGGCTATACGGTGGTAAGGGAGATCGGTGGCCACGGCTGCGGCAACGAGTTCCATGAGGAGCCCTTTGTCAGCTTTGTAAGTGAACCCGGCACGGGTATGCTGATGGTTCCCGGAATGGTATTTACTATAGAGCCTATGGTCAATATGGGCGGTAACGAGATCTTTATAGACGAGGACAACGACTGGACAGTCTACACGGCTGATCTTAAGCCATCTGCACAGTGGGAAGTTGAGCTTCTTGTAACAGAGACGGGATACGAGCTTTTGTGCTGGTAAACATATACGAAAGGATTTGAGAGTAATGCAGAACAAGGGAAAATACTACATAACAACTGCAATTGCATATACATCAGGTAAACCGCATATCGGAAACAGCTACGAGATAGTGCTGGCAGATGCCATTGCAAGATACAAGAGAAGGGACGGATTTGACGTTCACTTCCAGACAGGTTCAGACGAACACGGACAGAAGATTGAGACAAGAGCCATAGAAGCAGGATGCGCAAGCCCCAAGGAATTCGTGGACCAGGTATCTGATGTCATCAAGGGACTCTGGAACCTTATGGATACATCATATGACAGGTTTATAAGGACTACTGATGAGGATCATGTCAGGCAGGTTCAGAAGATATTCAGGAAGTTCTACGATCAGGGAGATATCTACAAGGGTTCATACAAGGGAATGTACTGCACCGAGTGTGAAGCTTTTTATACAGAGTCTCAGCTTGTTGACGGCAAGTGCCCCGAGTGCGGAGGCCCGGTTCATCCCGCCGAGGAGGAGGCATATTTCTTTAAGATGAGCAAATATGCCGACAGGCTTATCGAGCACATCAACACACATCCCGAGTTTATTCAGCCTGCCTCAAGGAAGAATGAGATGATGAACAACTTCCTTCTGCCGGGGCTTCAGGATCTGTGCGTCTCCAGAACCTCATTTAAGTGGGGCATTCCTGTAGACTTTGATGACAAACACGTTGTTTATGTATGGCTTGATGCTCTTTCCAACTACATAACAGGCATTGGATATGACGCTGACGGCAACAGCTCGGAGGATTACAAAAAGTGGTGGCCTGCAGATCTTCACCTTATCGGCAAGGACATCATCCGCTTCCATACAATTTACTGGCCTATCTTCCTGATGGCTTTGGGAGAGCCTCTTCCCAAGCAGATATTCGGGCATCCCTGGCTTTTACAGGGCGGTGAAAAGATGAGTAAGAGTAAGGGCAACGTCATTTACGCAGACGATCTTGTGAGCATCTTCGGAGTTGATCCTGTCAGATACTTTGTCCTTCACGAGATGCCTTTTGACAATGACGGCGTGATCACATGGGAGCTGCTTGTTGAGCGCTTCAATTCCGATCTTGCCAACACCCTGGGCAACCTTGTCAACAGAACCATTGCGATGAGCAACAAGTATCTTGGCGGAGTGGTTGCGGATAAGGGCGTCACAGAAGCTGTAGATGATGACCTCAAGGCAGTTGTAACGGGATGTTACGATAAAGTTGAAGCCAAGATGGATGAGCTTCGCGTGGCTGATGCGCTGACAGAGATATTTACGCTCTTTAAGAGATGCAACAAATATATCGACGAGACTGAGCCGTGGATACTTGGCAAGGATGAGAGCAAAAAGGACAGACTCTCGACTGTTCTCTACAACCTTGTTGAGTCCATCAGCATCGGAGCAGCACTTCTCGATCCGTTTATGCCCGAGACTGCTCAGAAGATAAGGGAACAGCTCTCTTCACCTGAGAGAGATTTTGATACCCTCTCAGAGTTTGGCAGACTTTCAGACGGCACCAGAGTAACAGAAGCTCCTGAGATGCTCTTTGCAAGAAAGGATCTTAAGGATGTTCTTGAAAGAGCTGCAGAGATCACCAAAAAGCAGAAGGCTGAGTTTGAAAAGTACCAGAAGCAGGCGGCAATAAACCTCGCGAAGGCAGGCCTGGCTCCTGCACCTAAAGAAAGCACATCTGAGGGTGATCCGGACAAAAAAGAGATAGATATACCCGCCAAGGAGGAGATTACTTTCGATGACTTTGGCAGAATGCAGTTCCAGATAGGCGAGATCCTTGAGTGCAAAGCAGTTGAGAACTCCAAGAAGCTTCTCTGCTCCCAGGTTAAGATAGGAAGCTCGGTAAGGCAGATAGTTTCAGGAATCAGAAAATACTACTCCCCTGAGGAAATGGTGGGTAAGAAGGTGCTGGTGCTTGTCAACCTGAAACCTGCAAAACTCGCCGGAGTACTCTCGGAAGGAATGCTTCTTTGCGCGGAGGATGCTGATGGGAATCTTTCACTTATGACTCCTGAAAAAGGTATGCCCAGCGGTGCTGAGGTGTGCTGATATACAAACTGTGTTAAAATATACAGAGAAGTACTAAGACTAATCAAACTAGGGAGGAATTCCAAAATGGTACGGAAAGAGGAACTGACTTACAAATCAAGAGACAGGCAGACAATGCTTCACGCCATCAGATGGATTCCGGAGGGTGAGCCTAAGGCCATACTTCAGATAATTCACGGAATGCAGGAGTACATTGATCGCTATGATGAGTTTGCTAACTACCTGGCTGAGAGAGGGATCATTGTGATCGGCAACGATCATCTCGGACACGGTGGTTCGGTCGGAACCAAGGGAACCTATGGATATTTCTGCAAAAATGATCCCGCCACAGTACTGGTGCGTGATGCCCATAGACTTAAAAAGATGACTCAGGAAGATTATCCGGGGATTCCCTGCTTTATTCTGGGACACAGCTTCGGATCATTTGTGGCAAGGGAATATATCACAAGATACGGAACAGGAATCAAGGGAGCCATAATCCAGGGCACAGCCTTTATGCCGTCAGGAACAGTCAACAGCCTGAGTGGTCTTGTGAGCTTCCTTCAGGTGCTCATGGGAGAGAAGTACAGGAGCAGCATGGTAAATAACATGGCCTTCAAGGGATACCTTAAGAAGATCCCCAATCCCAGGACCAACCAGGACTGGCTCTCTCACAATGAGGAGAGTGTCAACAAATACATTGCCGATCCTGCCTGCAACTTTGTATTTACATTAAACGGATTCAAGACAATGGCTGAGCTTCTTAAGAGAGTTCAGGATATTGACAAGATGGAGGATATTCCTAAGAAGCTGCCTATCCTCATCACAGGCGGCAAAGAGGATCCTGTAGGCAATTACGGAGAAGCTCTTGAGAAGCTGTATGGTATCTACAAGAATGAGCTTGGAATTGAGAACGTTGAACTCAAGATCTATGACGGTATGCGCCATGAGCTTCAGCAGGAGATCGGAAGAGAAAAGGTTTATGAGGACCAGTACGGCTGGCTCATGAAAGTGATTGAAAGTGGATCGGATAATTGATACTTCAAAAATAATGGTCAGATGCGCTTACCATTCTGACTGGGATGGGGCGATGAAGCTCGCATGGGATACATTTGCGAAATTCAACGCCCCTGACTATTCCAGGGAAGGCATAGAGAACTTCGATCGGTTTGTGCATGATGACATGCTCAGAAAGATGTTTGTGGCGGGGCATTATCAGCTCTTTGTGGCCACAGATGGGCCCAGATATGCAGGTATGCTTTCTTTGCGGGAAAAGAAGCATATCTCTCTTTTGTTTGTGGACGAGTTTTACCACAGACACGGTGTTGCCAGCGCGCTTCTTACCTATGTGTGCAGGTATGCCCTGTATGAGGAGGGAGTTGACTGTCTGACAGTAAATGCAGCTCCTTATGCAACAGGTTTTTATCACAAGAAAGGATTTAAAGATATTCAGGGTGAGACAGAACAGGACGGGATACGCTTTACGCCGATGATGCTTGAACTGTAACTCTGATGGGAAGAGGAATTACAATGGGAAGAATTTTTGATCTGGACAGCCCGTTGATGCGGGGGCTTAATAAGGTTGCGGATATGATGTGGCTCAACATACTGGTTCTTGTTTTTGCGATACCACTGCTTGTGCAGCAGTATTTCATGCTGGGGCCCATCATGTTTGATGGGCAGGAACTTGCAGTCAACTATGTTTTCTACGCATGGCTTTTTGGAATCGTATTCTGCATCCCTCTGGGACCTGCACTTACCGCAATGCACTTTGTTCTCCTTAAGATGGTAAGGGATGAGGAGAGTTACATTACCAAGTCGTTTTTTAAATCACTTAAGCAGAATTTTCTCCAGAGCTCCATACTTATGGTTATCCAGTTTATTGCTGGCGGAATTCTTCTGATAGATTTCATGCTGATGAGAGGCGGCAATGCGATATACAGATATATCATCACAGCAGCTGCCATAGTCCTGTACATGGCATCACTCTATATTTTTCCTCTTCAGTCCAAGTTTGAGAACTCTCTGCCCGGAACACTCAAGAACTCGTTTCTGGTTGCGATAATGGCACTTCCCAAGACGGTTGCCATGGCTATCGCATCTCTTTTGCCAATTCTTCTGCTGTACTTTTTGGATCTGAAAGTTCTCCCGCTCATGTTCCTTCTTGGAATATCAGGACCGGGATTTTTATGTGCTGCGCTTTACAGTGAAACCTTCAAAAAATTCGAGCCCAAGGAAGAGACACTCTCCGAAGAAGAGGAGCTCGAGAACGCGATCAAAAAGGTAGATGATGAGACTCCACAGTAAACTAATCCACTTAAGATGGCTGTTGCCGCTTCTTGCATACTTTATCGCCCTGGCTGTTTTATTTTCTTCATTTGGGAACTTTCTCTATCAGAGAACTGTTCGACAGAAGGAAGTAGAAATGGCTTTTGCCATTGAGCGGGAGATCGACAATATCGATTACTCCCTTGGCCAGGCCATGACGACTGTATCTGAGGCTGGTGCAGCCTTTTCTCTTTATGCCTTCAGGTATAACAAGAACCAGATCGTTTCGCTCCTTAACAGGATGGTTAACGATACGGATGTTACATACGCTTATGTATGCAATCTTGAGGGCAGCGGATATGACTATCAGGGAAAGGATGTTCACATTGGCGGTGAGGAATTCTTCAAGGAGATAACCGAGGAGTATTCGAGGGGAGGGCTTGGAATGGTCTTTCCGGACGTGCCAAGCGGACAGGCTGCAGAAGTGTATATTGTTAACGGGATCTCTTTTGATAAAAGAGAGAGGGGATATATAATAGCAAAGGCTTCGCTGGTATCTATTGCTGAACAGATCTTCGCCCTCAAATATGAAGCAGATACCCTTGCAATAATCACAATAGACGGCAAGATTCTCTCCATCGATTCAAGGACAGACAGGCAGCAGGAAGAGGATGCCAACTTCTATGACCTTCTTCCAGGCAGCATTTCCAAAGACAACATCAAGCTGAGCATCACCAAGAAAAATATTTACTATGCGGACGCACCGGGCTATGGATACATGATAGTATTGCCGCTTGATACTGCGAGCGCCTGTGCCGTTGCGCTCATTGATTATGACGATATGAAGCTGATGGCTGATAAGGATATCCTCCCATATAATTACCTGGTGTCAGGGATGCTTATAGCCTCGGTTCTTCTGATGGTGCTGATAATTCTTGCCGGGATTTTGGGAGATTTCATACAGAAGAAGCACTGGGAAAAGAAAAATGCTGAGATCGAGACCGATGTTGTAACAGGACTTATGACAATGAGGTCTGCCGTAAACGAGATAGATAACTATATACGGACCACAGGGGATGCGAGGGGAATCCTCTTCATCATCGTGCTTAACCTGGATGCTTTCAGGGAGGGCAAAAAAGACTTCGTGGTATCCGGCGATAAGATAAAAGATTTTGCCGATATTCTCACCGGCAGTTTCAGGTCTTCTGATATCATAGCAAGGACCGGCGAGGAAGAGTTCGTGGTGTTTGTGAAAAATATCAGAGAAGACAAGGATGTGCGAAAGCAGTCCGACCATATGCAGATGTTCCTCCATGATTCAAGGATAGTTGAAAGCGGGGAAGAGATTGCGGCAAATGCGGGTGCAGTCATATGTCCTGATGGCGGAAACAGTGCAAG
The DNA here is from genome assembly GCA_946546925.1 of uncultured Butyrivibrio sp. GTDB lineage: Bacteria > Bacillota > Clostridia > Lachnospirales > Lachnospiraceae > Butyrivibrio. The sequence continues at coordinate 761 of CAMNOS010000018.1, read as the reverse complement.
GGAGCTGATGGTTGCAGCAATGGCAGCTTTGGACAGGGCTAAGAAGGAAGGCCCCGGACGACTTTCATTCTGACAAAAGGCAATAGGCAAATTGCACAGTGATGTTTCGTATTCTTCGTCAACATTTTGAAAAATTGAGTCAATTTCACAAAATCTTGGCAGACTGACTAATGAAAAATAAAATATTTGTGAAAATGGTGAATAGTAAATAAATTACCATGAATATATACTGTTTTCTAGTGAGCGATATGCTTTATAAAATTTAGGAGGAATTAAAGGTATGGCAAGTTTATCACTTGAGCATGTAACTAAAGTTTATCCCAATGGCTTTGAGGCTGTTAAGGATTTCAACCTCAACATTGAAGATAAAGAGTTTATCATTTTCGTAGGACCTTCAGGATGTGGAAAGTCAACAACACTTCGTATGATCGCAGGTCTTGAGGATATCTCTTCAGGAACTCTTAAGATCGGTGACAGAGTTGTTAACGACGTAGAGCCTAAGGACAGAGATATTGCGATGGTATTCCAGAACTACGCTCTGTATCCTCACATGACTGTTTATGATAACATGGCATTCGGACTTAAACTCAGAAAGGTTCCTAAGGCAGAGATCGACAAGATGGTTAGAGATGCTGCCAAGATCCTTGATCTTGAGAAGCTCCTTGATCGTAAGCCCAAGGCTCTTTCAGGTGGACAGAGACAGCGTGTTGCTATGGGACGTGCTATCGTTCGTAATCCTAAGGTATTCCTTATGGACGAGC
>CAMNOS010000017.1 GCA_946546925.1 uncultured Butyrivibrio sp. | reverse complement strand
ATGACAAGTGAGAACCTCGTGACAGCAAGAGAGGGAATCACACTTGAGGACGCCAAGAGCATCCTCGCCAAATCCAAAAAAGAGAAGCTCCCAATAGTTGATGCCGACTACAATCTGGTGGGACTTATCACCATCAAGGACATAGAGAAGACAATCAAGTACCCGTTATCCGCCAAGGATGATCAGGGAAGACTTTTATGCGGCGCAGGTGTAGGCATCTCCGCCAACTGCCTCGACAGGGTTCAGGCTCTTGTTGATGCCAAGGTTGACGTTATAGTTCTCGACTCGGCTCACGGTCACTCAGAGAACGTACTTAAGTGCCTTAGAATGATCAAAGAGAAGTTCCCGGATCTTCAGGTTATTGCAGGTAACTGCGCAACAGCAGCTGCCACCAGGGATCTTATCGAATCCGGCGCAGATGCTGTAAAGGTCGGAATCGGACCCGGATCCATCTGCACAACCCGTGTGGTTGCAGGTATCGGCGTGCCCCAGATCACAGCTGTCATGGACTGCTATGAGATGGCCAGAAAGTACAATGTACCCATCATCGCTGACGGTGGTATCAAGTATTCAGGAGATATCACCAAGGCTATTGCAGCAGGTGCCAACCTCGTTATGATGGGATCGATGTTTGCAGGCTGTGATGAGGCTCCCGGAGAGTTTGAACTCTTCCAGGGAAGGAAGTACAAGGTTTACAGAGGAATGGGTTCCATCTCGGCAATGGAGAACGGATCCAAGGACCGCTACTTCCAGGAAGATGCCAAGAAGCTTGTTCCCGAGGGCGTTGAGGGTCGTGTTGCATACAAGGGAACCGTTGAGGATACTGTATTCCAGCTCATGGGCGGACTTCGCTCCGGAATGGGTTACTGCGGATGCAGCAGCATAGAGGAACTTAAGGAGAACGGAAGATTCATCAAGATGACTTCTGCAGCTCTTCGCGAATCACATCCTCACGATATTCAGATCACGAAGGAAGCGCCTAACTACAGCGTTGACGATAAGTAATCACCTGACGGGAGAGAATAAACTTACAAGAGGTGACTGAGTGCAGGATAAGACCGTCACATCAGGAATAATCAGAACAAGTCCGAAATCAGGGGCTGCGGAAAACGGAGCCCTTGATAATTTTGCGCAAAAAAACAGAAAAGAAATCCAGAACTGGCAGGACAGCTTCTGCGAGATGGCAGGGGTGTACGCTATGTGCCTTGATCATGACGGCGTCCCCATTTCTGAGTTTTCCGGCAATGCGCATGAGATTGAGATAATCAGGAAATATGTTACTCCCATAAGGATCCACAATATTTTCAAGAGAGTAACCGAGAGCGAGCTTGAGGATCAGGCTGTTGAGGAGACAGAGATCCCCAATCTTCGACTGTCCGCAATGGCAGTGGGGAATAAGGGCAGGGTGTCTGCGGTGTGGGTGCTGTGCGCACTCTTTAAAGACGCCAGGTTTGAACCTGAATTTTACCGCTATCCGGCCATCAGCAATTTCCAGTATGAAACAACTGAAGATAAGTTTTACAGGACGTTAGAGCTTCTCAAGGCGACCACGAGTGTACTCATCAAGGTTGAGGACTCGAGGTCTGAAGCTGTTGCAAGCAGCGATGCCAGCAGATTAAAAGAGCTTGAGATGACCCACTCTTTTCACAGGGCGGAGACCATGACCGAGATCGTATCCCTTCTCGACAGTGATGACGGGATAGAGGAGATAATGGCTGATGTTCTCTCAAAGCTGTGCACCTATCTGCAGATCAGCAATGCCTTCACCTGCAGGATACACCATGAGAATCTGATGGACATCATTGTCCAGTGGACACATCCGGATGTCGACAAGCTCTATACTGAGACCACGGATCAGGAAGTGGCATGGTTTCTGGGCAGCTCCAAGGCGGTAGTCATATCCTCCGACACCCAGATGAATGCCGGAGAGAGGGAACAGCTTGATAATCTGGGCATGAAAGCTCTGGTGGCGATGCCCATAATGATCAATGCTGTGCCAAGGTTCTATGTGTGCCTATCCGAGAACAGAGAGAGCAGGATATGGTCGATAGACGACATCAAGTTTGTCAACGACACTATAAGGATCCTTCAGAGCATCATCACTAAGCGACTCCAGACCAATTCTCTTGCCAGCTCTTTTGCCTCGCTTGAAGCAGTCCTTGACAACGTGGGAAGTTCAATCTACGTAAGGGACAATGCCACAGGGGTACTGCTCTTTGCCAACAGGAGCTTTAAGAAGCATTTTGGCAGGGAACTTACCGAGAACAAGCTGGCCCAGCTCTTTGAGACCAATATCCCGTCGAAGAGTCACAGCGGCAACTATGAAGTCTACAACAAGGACAGGGAGAAGTGGTACGACGTCTACTACACCAGGATCAAGTGGGTGGACGGGCGTCCCGTCAATCTCTGCGCTATATACGATGTGACAGAGAAGAAGCTCTATCAGAAGAGGATTGAGCAGCAGGCATATACAGACTTTCTGACAGGTCTATTCAACAGAATGTGCTGCGAAAGAGACCTGTCCTATTATATAGAGGAAGCCAAAAAGTCCGGGACCCAGGGCGCCATCATGTATCTGGATCTGGATGATTTCAAACATATCAATGACTCCCTTGGCCATCAGTATGGAGATGCGCTCCTTCAGGATATATCGGGGGCCATCAGCAGGATACAGGGTATCAGTTCATCCTGCTACCGAATGGGCGGTGATGAGTTTGTCATCATTGTGCCTCCCGAGAGCTTCTACAGGATAGACAAGATCATGGAGGAGATCAAGGACGCCTTTGCTACTCCATGGTATCTCAAGGACAGCGATTACTACTGCACAATGAGTATGGGCGTCGTCAGGTTCCCGGAGCACGGAGACAATGTCTCCGAACTCATACGAAAGGCTGACATTGCCATGTATGAGGCCAAGAAATCCGGAAAAAACAGGATCGCCGAGTACTCTGACAACATTGATTCATCTTCGATCCACAGGCTGGACCTTGAGAAAAACATGTATGACGCCATAGGCAAACAGTGCGAGGAATTTGAGGTGTACTTCCAGCCTGTTATCACAGCGAATGAGCCCGCTAATAAGAAAACCGGGCGCCATATCGCTGCAGAGGCACTTGTCAGGTGGAACAGCGATAAACTGGGCTTTTTGAATCCCGATGAATTTGTGCCTCTTGCTGAGTACCTGGGGCTTATCAACCCGATAGGCAACCACGTCCTTCAGAAGGCATGTGAATGCGTGCGCAGATGGAACGAGTCTGGCAACGGCAATTTTGCAGTCAGTGTCAATCTCTCCGTCGTGCAGATCATGCAGACCGATATAGTGGATATCGTAAGGACATGCATCAAAGAGAACAATATCGACCCGGGGAATATCGTGCTTGAACTTACAGAGCGACTTGCCATCAACGACCTTGCAAGGACCAAGCAGACCCTTCTTGACATCAAGGCACTTGGTGTGAGGCTTGCCCTTGATGACTTCGGAACGGGCTACTCGGCTCTTTCGAGTATAAGAGCGCTGCCCTTTGACATCATCAAGATTGACAAGGATTTTATAAAAGACATTGTGACAGACAAGTATTCCCAGGCTGTTGTAAGATCCATGGTTGACATGGGCAAGGCCATAGATGCCAAGATCTGTGTTGAGGGCGTAGAGAATGAGGAGCAGCTACGTGTCCTTAAGAAAATAGGTGTCAGCTACATTCAGGGCTACTACTATGACAAACCTTTGCGCAGAGCGGCCTTTGAGGAAAAGTATGTGTATAACACCTGAGTTTATGCTATAATTAAATGCACGAATTAATTATTTAAAGAAAGTTGGTTACTAAGAGAAATGGCAGAAGAAATAGTTAATCCAAACGGAAGACATTTTATCGAGCAGGCTATCGACAAGGACCTCAAGGAGGGCGTGTATGACCATGTCCACACCCGTTTTCCTCCCGAGCCCAATGGCTTCCTTCACATAGGACATGCCAAGAGCATACTCCTTAATTACGGTATGGCCAAGGAGTATGGCGGCAAGTTCAATATGAGATTTGATGACACCAATCCCACCAAGGAGAAGTCCGAGTTCATGGACGCCATAATTGAGGATGTGAAGTGGCTTGGTGCCGACTATGAGGACAGACTCTTTTACGCATCTGATTACTTCGAGGAGATGTATGAGGACGCTGTCAAGCTCATCAAAAAGGGCAAGGCATATGTGTCAACACTGTCAGCCGATGAGATGAGGGAGTACAGAGGAACCCTCACAGAACCGGGTAAGAACGATCCCGACAGAGACAGGAGCATTGAGGAGAATCTGCGACTCTTTGAAGAGATGAAGAGCGGAAGCGTTCCGGATGGAGCCATGACTCTCCGCGCCAAGATCGATATGGCATCACCCAACATCAACATGAGAGACCCGATCATCTACAGGGTTGCTCATATGACTCACGCAAGGACAGGCGATAAGTGGTGCATCTATCCCATGTACGATTTTGCTCATCCCATTGAGGACGCGATAGAGGGAATTACACACTCACTCTGCACACTGGAGTTTGAAGACCACAGACCTCTCTATGACTGGGTCAAGAATGAGTGCGAATACAACAATCCGCCCCGCCAGATCGAGTTTGCCAAGATGTACCTCAACAACGTTGTCACCGGTAAAAGATATATCAAGAAGCTGGTAGAAGACGGAATCGTTGACGGCTGGGATGATCCAAGGCTTGTTACCATCGCCTCCCTCAGAAGAAGAGGATTTACCCCTGAATCTATTAAGATGTTCGTTGATATGTGCGGAATAAGCAAGGCACAGTCCACCGCGGAATATGCAATGCTTGAGTACTGCATAAGAGAGGACCTAAAGCTCAAAGTGCCCAGGATGATGGCAATCCTTGATCCGGTCAAGCTCATAATTGACAACTATCCTGAGGGGCAGACAGAGTACCTTGACATAGAGAATAACAAGGAAGTTCCTGAGATGGGAACCAGGAAGATACCTTTCGGAAGAGAGCTCTATATCGAGAGAGAGGACTTCATGGAGGAGCCGCCCAAGAAGTATTTCCGTCTCTTCCCGGGCAATGAAGTAAGACTTATGAATGCTTACTTTGTCACATGCACAGGATTTGAGAAGGATGAGAACGGCAATGTGACCGAGATTCACTGCACCTACGATCCCGAGACCAAGGGCGGTGACAGCAAGGACGGAAGAAAGGTCAAGGGTACCATCCACTGGGTAAGCGCCGCAGAAGCTCTTACCGCAGAAGTCAGACTCTATGAGAACATAATCGATGAGGAGAAGGGTGTATACAACGAAGATGGGTCACTTAACTTAAACCCCAACTCCATCACTGTGATAAAGAATGCCAAGCTGGAGCCGCAGCTTAAATCGGCAAAGGCTTACGAGAAATTCCAGTTCGTAAGAAACGGATTTTTCTGTGTTGACTGCAAGGATTCAAAAGAAGGAGAACCGGTATTTAACCGTATAGTTTCACTCAAGAGCTCTTTTGTGCTACCTAAAAACAACTAATTAAGAGAGGTGCAGGCATGGCTGGTATTTTTTCCGGATTTGAGAAACTTGGACTTGGAAATATTGGAGGCGAGAACCTTTTTGAGGATCCCAGGAAGAAGGAGGCTGTCGTCAAAAAGGAACCACCTAAAAAGCGACTTCAGCTTGTCAATGAAGAGGATTATCTCTTCAATAAGAAGTACAAATGTCCGGTATGTGACAGCGACTTTGAGGCAAGGACAGTAAGGACCGGCAAGGTGCGCATGAAGGGCGTCGACATAGACCTTCGCCCCGATTACGACGAGCTTGACCAGAACAAGTATGATGTAATAGCCTGCCCTGTCTGTGGCTATGCTGCTCTTGGCAGGTACTTCCCCAATCTCAATAAGTATCAGATTGATGACATCAGGGTCAAGATATGCATGAACTACAAGCATGAGCCCAACAATGGCCCCATCTATTCCTATGAGTATGCAAGAAGGCTTTATCAGCTTGCACTTGCCAATGCGGTAGTCAAGAAGGCCAAGAACAGTGAGAAGGCTTACATCTGTATGAAGTCTGCCTGGGTCATCAGAGGAGAGACGCAGCGGCTTGATCCGGAAGAGCAGGGATATGAAGCCAGGAAAAAAGACAATGATGAGCAGGAGAAAGAGCTTCTGAAGAATGCTCTCCAGGGCTTTATCATGGCAAGACAGACTGAGGAATTCCCCATTGCGGGAATGGACTCAACAACTCTCGATTATCTGATAGCAGCGCTTGCTGTTGAGACGGATGAAAGGGAGATCGCGGTCAAGATGATCGGAGAGATACTTACATCCAGGTCAGCCAACAGCCGTATCAAGGAGAAGGCACGCGTCCTTAAGGAGATGCTGGAGCCTGCGCAGTAATTTCTGATAAAAAAGCCCCACACAGCAGATGCTGCGTGGGGTTTAATATTGTCCTGATGTTATCAGCCGTCTTACTCATCCTCATCGTCAAAGAACTCTTCGGATTCTTCTTCGGAGGTGGCGGCATCTGAGCTATCCGGCTCCTTTGCCTTTTCTTCTTCCTTATCTTCTTTTGCTTTATCATCCTCGAGTGGTGTCTCATCAGCGGATGAAGTATCTTCTTCAGAAGGAGCGGTGGTGATATCTACATATTTACGTGTACCGAACTTGGCTTCAGCTGCCTCGGCATCGTCGTCAAAATCGTCGAAATCATCGAAATCGTCGTCGTCGAAATTGTCAGCCAGCTCCTCTTCCCTCTTGGTGATGTAATAATAAGCTCCGGCTGCGGCTGCTCCTGCAGCGGCACAGAATAATACAAATTTTCCCAATGCGTTTTTCTTGGACATAGTTGCCTCCTGTGATTTTGAACGGTTAAATAGATTTTATAACAATTTTCACGCAATTAAAAGACCTGAGTATTAAAATTTGATAAATAACGGAAAATCGTTTGAAGTGCATATACAGAAATGCTAAACTAGTTTTAGACTGATGCAGTCAATATCTTACCGCAGGATGAGAGCATGAATGACAGATTCTTTGAGCTGAAAAAAGAAAAGCAGGACAGGATGATAAATTCTGCCCTTAAGGTTTTTTCACAGTATGGTTATCGGCATGCCAGCACTGATGAGATCATTAAGGGAGCGGGAATAAGTAAGGGACTCTTGTTTCATTATTTCGAGTCCAAGATAGGTCTTTATGCATTTCTTTATGACTATGCCACAAGATTTGTCACCCTTGAGCTTACCGCCAATGTGGAGAAGAATGAGAACGGGTATTTTCAGCTGTACAAACAGATACTTAATGCAAAAGCGGATTCTATGGCCCAGTACCCGTATATTTTTCTTTTTCTCCACAAAGCCGATGAGGAGACAGACAAAGATGCCCTGTTTGAAATAAGTGAGAGGCGTGAGAAATACAAACGGATCATGGATGCGCTAAGAGACAGGGCTGACATAACCATATTCGAGAACGGTGCTGACTATCAGAAGCTGTGGAAAGTCCTTGATTTCACCGTTGACGGTCTTATGGAGAGTGCGGTAAAGGGTGATAATTTCAGATCTGATATCTTTCTGGAAGAAGCGACCGAATACGTGGATATGATCCGCGATATGATCTGACGAACGTGATTTTCAGAATCTCACTAATATAAAGGAGGATCTCATGAGTAAGTTCCTAGTAGCAGGTGTTACACAGATTGAGACTATTGTAAGAGTTGATAAGATTCCGGTGAGCTATGCGCCCCTGACCAGCAACATCGACTCCATTTTTACAGCTATGGGTGGAGATGCCTACAATGAGTCTCTGGCCCTTAAGTGGCTCGGAGATGAGGTGTGCTTTATGTCGATCGTTGGAAGGAATCAGGATCTTAGCCTTATCAATCCTCCGGACAGGAAGATCACTCTTTCAACTGAGTACATCATACCGCAGATGAAGGACACTCCCACAGAAGTGGTACTCTACGACAGGGAGCGAAGGCAGCAGACTTTTGAAGATATCAAGGACCTCAGGGAGAATGTCTATGACATGTCCATGGTTGCTCCTATTGCTGACAGCTGTGACATGATGGTCCTGGCAAATGCCAACTTCTGCAGACCTTTTGCAAAAGCTGCAGTGGAGTACAAAAAACCTATTGCCGTTAATATCAGGAACTACAATCCGGAGAAGGAGAAGTACAATACGGATTTCCTGGAGCCTGCCAAGGTGCTCTATTTCTCCGATGATACTCTCACGGAGGACCCGTATGAGTTCATAGACAGAATTGCAGGTACCTACGGAACAGAGATCATTATTCTTGGACAGGGCAGTGAGGGACTTATTCTCTATGATAAGACCAAGGACCTCAGGGTACACTACAAGACTGTCAAGACCAATGAGGTTGTGAATACGATCGGTGCTGGTAATGCTCTTTTTGCTTGCTTCCTTCACTACTACATGGAGACTAAAGACAGCGTCAATGCGATAAAGAACGCACTGCTCTTTGCGTCGTACAAGATCGGGTACATGGGCACTTCAAACGGCTTCATGACAACAGATCAGCTTCAGCAGTGGAGAAATCTGATCTGGGGTATTAAGGACAATAACATTGGAGATGACAAGATAACCTCTTGAAAAATACAGTAAATTTGTGGTAGAGTAAAGCTACGGAAACGTTACCGGTAACGGATAAAATTTCCGTAGCTTTTAGATACAAAGGAGATAAGATATGGCGAAAAAGAATGTTAAAACAGGAAGGAAATGTGGCGTTTTATTACCGATTTCTTCACTTCCGTCAGAGTATGGAATTGGAGCTTTTTCCAAGGAGGCGTATGATTTCGTAGACTTTTTGAAGAAGTCAGGTCAGAGTTACTGGCAGCTTTTGCCGCTTGGTCCCACAAGCTACGGCGATTCGCCATATCAGTCTTTTTCAACATTTGCCGGCAATCCATATTTTATAGATATCACATCGCTTATTGAGGAAGGTCTTCTGACAAAGAGCGACGCGGATAAGTGCGATTTTGGCAAGGACAGTGGATATGTGGACTACGAGAAGCTCTACAGATCCAGGTTTGTCCTCTTAAAGCTGGCATATGACAATTTTGTAAAGAGCGCTTCGGCTAAGAGACAGAAGGAGTTTGCTGCTTTTAAAAAGGATCCGTCAAATGACTGGCTCTCTGACTATTCTCTTTTCATGGCGCTCAAGAATGAGAGCGGCGGAAGGGCATGGAATACCTGGGAGGAAGGTCTTAGGCTCAGGAAGAGGGATGCCCTCAAAAAAGCAAGGGAGAAGTACGCAGAAGAAGTTGATTTCTACAGCTTTTTGCAATTCCTGTTCTTCGAGCAGTGGGGCAGGCTTAAGAGTTATGCCAATGAGAACGGCATAGACATAATTGGTGACATACCGATCTATGTTGCCTTTGACAGTGCGGATACATGGGCTAATCCGGAGCTCTTCCAGCTGGATAAGAACAACGTTCCAATCGATGTGGCCGGGTGTCCTCCGGATGCATTCTCGGCAACGGGTCAGCTGTGGGGCAATCCTCTCTACAGATGGGATTACCACGAGAAGACAGGCTACAAGTGGTGGATCAAGAGAATAGCCAGCTGCTATCGCATCTTCGACGTGATCAGAATAGATCACTTCAGAGGCTTCGACGAATATTATGCAATTCCTTATGGCCATCCCACTGCTGAGCACGGCGAGTGGAGAAAGGGCCCGGGTATCAAGCTCTTTGACACCGTTAAAAAGGAACTTGGAGATATGAGAGTCATCGCTGAAGATCTGGGATATCTTACGGATTCGGTTATCAGGCTCGTTAAGAAGACCGGTTATCCCGGAATGAAGATTCTGCAGTTTGCGTTTGATTCCAGGGAAGAGAGCGACTATCTTCCACACAACTATGTCAGGAACTGCATAGTCTACACGGGAACTCACGACAACGATACCACCAGGAGCTGGTTTGATAAGCTCCCCAGAGATGACAAGAAATTCTGTAAGGAGTACCTTGGGTTCAGGTCCAATAAGGATGCAGTGTGGGCAGTTATAAGGTCTGCTTTTGCAAGTGTATCTGATACTGTTATAATACCGCTTCAGGATTACCTGGAGCTTCCGGGTGAGGCAAGGATCAACACGCCTTCGACCCTGGGCGGCAACTGGATCTGGAGAATGGATAAGGACGCACTTACGGACGAACTTTGTACTAAGATGTATGACTTCGCAAGAATATACAGAAGACTGCCATGATACAGGCAGATGAGATCTGCTAAGGCAATGCAAGATGAGATTTGCGTTGATAATGCAAGATAAGATTTGCGGTGACAATGGAAGATGAGATTTCAAGTGACGAAGGGCATTTTGTCACTGCAGAGACGGAGAGAAATGGCTGAGATAACTATAGTTGAGATAGCCAAGAGATGCGGCGTCGGAGTCAGCACCGTGTCAAGAGCTATCAATAATCACTCGGATATCAATCCTGAGACCAAAAAGAGAATTATGGAGGTCATCCGCGAGACCGGATACATTCCCAATAACAGCGCGAGGAACTTAAAGAGGATAGATGCCAAATGCCTTGCCGTTCTTGTGAAGGGAATTACCAATCCATTCTTTGCCCCCATGATCGAGGTTGTGGAGCAGGAAGTGGAGAAGAGGGGATATGCCCTGGTGCTTCGCCATGTTGAGGCCTACGAGGATGAAGTTGAAGTGGCTCTTGAGCTTGAGAAAGAGAAGAGGCTTCGCGGCATCATTTTCCTCGGCGGAAGTGCAAGACATGCCGCAGACAAGATCAAGCAGCTCAGTGTCCCTGTCGTATTTGCAACCATAGGATCCGATATATCCGATGACCTTACCGGCAATGAGTATTCAACGGTATCTGTAGACGATGAGAGGGAGAGCTTCAAGATCACAGAGCATCTCATCAGCCTGGGGCACAAGAGGATCGCTTTTATGACAGAGGCCAATGACACGCCTTCTATCGTACAGCTAAGGCGCAAAGGCTATGAGAGTGCCCTGGCTAAGCACGGGATCGATATTGATCGGAACCTGATAAGATATGTTGACCAGAGAATCTATACAATGGCCAACGGCTATGATACAGCCAAAGCCCTGGTCGATTCCGGTGAGAAATTTACTGCACTGTATTGCGTATCCGATGTGCTCGCGGTAGGTGCCCTGAGGGCCTTTGCCGATGCCGGAATTTCCGTTCCCGGGGACGTAAGCGTTGCAGGTTTTGACGGCCAGGAACTGTCGCGTTTCTGCGTACCCAGACTCACCACAATAAGGCAGCCGCTTCAGCAGATCTCAAGGGAGACCATAAGGCTTATCTTTGACATCATCGACAAAAAGTGCGGACACACCCACATCACCTTCCCCGGAGAGCTTGTGATCGGGGAATCAGTAAGGAAAATAGATGACAGCAGCTTATGATCAGCTGCCGACCACAAATGAGTTTTCACATAACAGACCCCAATTGCCTGGAAGGCTTTTGGGGTCTTTTTTTGAAAATGGGGGACCAAATTCGAAGTTTTACGTTATAATATAGGGAGCGTTTGCAGGCAGATATAACTTCCTACTCCGGCGACGATTTGGATAGGGAAGGAAAGCGAATTGGCAGGAAAAAGGAGCGGATCATGGAAGAAAACATTCTTGAATACGAGGGCTATAAGGGCTCGGTAAACTATGATAAAAAAGCTGATTACTACACCGGGGAAGTGGTAATAGAAGGCAGGATCTACACCTATGAAGGTGATAGCTTAGAGGAACTGCGGGAGGACTTCGAAGACATAATTGACTCACTCATAGCCTTTGGAGAAATGGGCGATGACGATGAAGAGACAGATGACTGAGAAGTCAAATAAATTATAAATATGGGGAAGAAGTATGAAAGAAGCACTGGACATTTTTCTTAAATACATACTGCCTTTTCTGGCGGCATATATTATAAATTTAGTGGTCAATAAGTTTTTGAGTAAGGAGACGCTGCGCGGCAAGATACACCTGATCTTTTTAAAGGGCCTTGCTCTGGCTTTGGTCTGGGCGGTGGCTGCACTGACTGCACTGAGCGGGATTCCTGCTTTTGAAAAGACGTGGGAGACAGCGATTGCTTCATCCGGAATTGCTGCTGTTGTACTCGGTCTTGCGGCTCAGTCAACTCTGGCCAATGTTTTTGCGGGGATAGCGCTGTCTGCTTCCCACTCAAGGCCTTTTGACATCGGGGACAGGATAAAGATTGACAGCTATGACCCGGGCTTTGTGGAGGACATCACGCTTCGTCACACTGTGATCAAAACCTATCAGAATGAGATAATCTACATTCCGAATTCAATCGTTGGATCTGCGACAATAGTGAACTACACTCAGGAGAATTCTTTTTCTTATCCGGTAAGAGTTTCTGTTGCCTATGGTACGGATATGAATAAGGCCATGGAGGTGATGGCAGATGCCATAGTATCACATCCCAAACACTATGGCCCAAGACCGGTTGTGCTCTGCAAGAGCTGTGATGACAGCGGTGTTACGCTTCAGGCGCTGGTGGAGACCAGGGACTTCAAGGACAACCCGAGGACCTGCTCGGAGTCGCTGGTCGAGATAATGAACAGATTTAACAAAGAGGGCATCGAGATTCCATACAACAAGCTGGTGCTCTTAAAGGGGGAGGAATAATAAATGGGTAAACTGTATTTCCGCTACGGAGCTATGGGGAGCTCCAAGACAGCCAATGCACTTATGGTGAGGTATAACTACCTTGAGAAGGGCCAGAATTGCATACTGCTCAAGCCGAAAACAGAGGACAGAGACGGTGAAAAGATCGTGAGATCCAGAATGGGGCTTGAGGCGGACTGCATATTTGTTGAGGATTTTCTGGATGAAGTGGTAAATGAGTGGTTTCCCAAAAAGTCTGACGCGTGGAAAAAGCTGGACTGCGTCCTTGTAGACGAAGCCCAGTTTCTGACTGAGGAGCAGGTTGATCTTCTTGCTGAGGTGGTGGACAGATACGACCTTCCGGTCATCTGCTACGGCCTTCGGACTGATTTTACGAGTCATCTCTTTACCGGCTCAAAGCGCCTTATGGAGATAGCCAACTACATCGAAGAAGTGCCGACTGTCTGCTGGTGCGGCCGACGCGCCCATTTCAATGCCAGAGTTTCAAACGGCAGGATTGTCCGCGACGGAGAGCAGATAATGATGGGTGGCAACGAGTCCTATGTATCAGTATGCCGCCGACACTTCCTTTCAGGCGAAGTACACGGAAATCGTGAGCGTGATATAAAAGAGTAAAACAAAAAGTCCTGCAGTGTTATTCTGCTTTGTAGCCCGGTATTTCGTTGAACTTGATGCACAGCATCGTGATGTCGTCGAACTGAGGCGCCTCCCCCACGAAGGTGTCGATTGAGGACTTAACGTTCCTGCAGATGGTCTCAGCACTTGCATCGGGATCCTGATTGAGGGCTGCGAGCAGCCTGTCGTTACCAAACAGAACATTGTGAGCATCTGTGGCCTCGGTAACACCGTCTGTGTAGCAGAACAGCGTATCTCCGGGGTGAATCTCAAATTCATGCTCCTTGAATTTGATGCCTTCCATTGTGGCAACAGCCATTGAGTGTTTGTAGATGGACAGCTCGAATTCTCCGTTAGCGCGGCGGATTGCAGGATGCTCATGTCCGGCATTGGCTGCCATACCTTTTCCTGTATTGACATTGATGATGGCCAGCCATACCGTTACGAACAGCTCGGCGTCATTGCCTTCACAGAGCTGATTGTTGGCATAGGCGAGAATCTCGCCGGGAGAACCACCCATAAGAGCGCGGTTCTTGATGAGGGTCTTGGCGATCACCATGAACAGGGCAGCAGGAACTCCCTTTCCTGATACGTCGGCAACAACCAGACCCAGGTGATCTTCATCAATGATAAAGAAGTCGTAGAAGTCGCCGCCGACTTCCTTGGCGGGATCCATGGAAGCAAAGAGTTCATACTCCTTCTTGTCAGTAAAGGTAGGGAAGATCCTTGGCAGCATATCAGCCTGAATCTGTGTGGCTACGTTGAGCTCTGCACCAATTCTCTCTTTTTCCGCGGTGATGGCAGTGAGGTTGATGATGTAGTCATTGATATCCTGCTCCATTCTCTTCATGGCGCCGGCGAGGTTCTCAATCTCATCACCTGTCTCAATATTGATGTCACTGAAGGTATTGCCTTTATCATTCTTGATGTAGGACAGGGCGGCATCTGAGAGCTGGTTGATAGGTTTAACAACTGCGCGCTTGATGGCTTTGATATAAATGACAGCGAGGATAACACCTATCGCGATGGTTATGGCAAGAAGAAGTATTCTGAAGCTCCTTACCTTGCCCTTGATGACGTTCATGGAGATGTCAGCGCAGCCATAGGCAACTACTTCTCCCGCATTGTCGTGGATGGGGTAGGCTGCAGATACAAGCCAGCCGTACTCGGGAGTATTGGTGATGTAAGCAGGGAAACCTATCTCGGGATCTTCAAGCACTCCGTAGTTGACTTCGTAAAGAGGATCAAAGTCGCCCGGGTCATTGGCTTCAACGGATCCGTCTGCCACGTAGAGAGTGATGAGGTCCTTGGGATATGCATAGAGTATGTATACGGACTCCACGTCGTTGGCGCTTGCCAGGTTCTGCATTATGTGCAGTTCGCTGGCATACTCAGGCGTTTCCTTTATGTGCTGGAAGTTGGCTATATAAGCCTCGTGCTCGGGAGTGCCCATGCCGTCGCTGCCGACTTTTTCATCAAGAGACTCGTAGATATCAACTATCTGGTCTCTGACGATCCTGACATTGTCGCCGTTCAGGGATATGGCCACTGTATGGGCCATATCGGTAACTTTGTGCATGTATTCCTCATTGATGGTTTTGTCCATCACGATGGAAGTCACAAGTCCGAGCGAAGAACCCAGAAGTACAACCATAAGAATTACGATAATTACGCTTTTTTGTCCGAGGGACATCTTTCTTGTTTTTCTCATACTTTCACCACCATTGTATTAAATCCTTGATACCGTCTGTAATAAAAAGATTTTGCTTTTTTCTTTATTACATCCATTCCGAGGGCGTTAAAATCAGCACCGGAATCTTCATCAACATCGTTGAGCTTTTTCTTGTCGAGCTCGAAGGGATTAAATGTCAGTGCATTGTCCCTTATGTGCATCGAAAACTCTTTGTCGCCCTTGTATACAAGGGTCAGCTGAATGAGTCCGTTCTCGTGGGCAGAGTCCTTAAAACCAATATTGATAATGGCTGAACACACCTCTTCAATGGTCATCTGTACGTAATACATCTGCTTGGGAGCAGCTTCCCAGGCTTCAAGGAATGCCTCTACTTTGGGAAGTACCTGTCCAAGTTCATCTATGTTCCCGTGAAGCGTGGTCGTAAAGATACTGCCGGCATCCTGCCTCTTTTTCTTTTTCATCAGGAACTTGTAGTAGATGTAGGAAATTACAAAGCTCAAAAACTCGGTTATAAAGTAAGTGTACCAGAAAGCCCTTCCTCCAACTGCGATGAGGATAAGTGTAGAAGGGATCAATATAACAACGCCTCTTAAGGTGGAGATGACAAAAGCGGGAAAAGCATCGTCCTTGGCTGTATAGGTCCCCGCCTGAAGCATGTTAAATCCTGCAAAGACAGTGCACAGTGAAAAGGCTCTGAGGGCATAGACTCCGTAAGATATGGACTCTGCGTCCTTAAGTCCGAACAGCATACATATGGGACCGGCAAAGATCATTATCAGAGCGGTGAGTATGACTGCTGTGATGATCCCTACAGTTCTCGTGAGGGACTGTGTGGAGTCGCTCTCGCGGTAATTGCATTCGGCTTCATAGGTACTGATGATGGGCTGAACAGCGGAGTTCACTGCTCCGAAGACGTAACCCATCAGATAGGAAAGGCTCTGCACCACCTCAAATACGGCCACGCCGATTTCGCCGGCCAGTCTGTTGAGGGCATTGTTGCCAATCCAGATAAAGAAAAATGTATAGATATAGGATATGCAGGATGCAAAGCCTGTTTTGTAGCTTGAGAACACATCCTTAAATCTCGGTTTAAGTGGCATGAAACGCAGATGCGAGTGCTTTCCGAAGATGAAATATATCTCCAGGGAACTTGTCACTATAACTCCTATGAGAGTTGAAAGAGCAGCACCCATGACGCCGAGTCCGCAAAAAAGAACCAGGATCACATTGAGGGCAAAATCGCATCCGTTACCCATCTGCGATGCCATGCTGGATTCCTTGAACAGATCGTCGTTTCTCATGTAATAGCCAACGGTGTAGGCAAAGAAGAAGAAAGGCGCTGCTATGAAAAGCAGTCTCAAATATATTATCGTTGCGGCGAAGAGCTCTGCGTTGTCCGGGGTTGCACCAAGAAATCTTGCAACAAAGCTGACAAAGATATTGCCGAAAACCGCGATGAGTATGCCCAGCGCCAGAATAGTTGCAAGGACGCCGTGGAAGTCTCTTTTGGCTTCCTCCTCCTGGCCCGAGGACATTTTCTGGGAAAAGACAACAGCTCCGCCAAGACCGAAGGAATGCATGATCACGTTGTAGATCATGAAGATGGGTATGGCGAAGGCTATAGCGGCAAGACCCGTGGCACCCATTCTGTTTCCCACAACCAGAGCATCTGCCATATCGGCGACGGAGAGGACCAGCGCAGATGAGAGGGCTGGCAGGTATTGCCTTGTGAACATTTGCATTGTAAAGGTAGAAACCTTGTGTTTTTTCATTTTTGCCGTCCTGTGTACATATCAATCATTCTGCAGGGGTGCATGTACTGCTTGGCAGTCCGAAGACCTTCAATTCCAAGATCCTCCTCCCAGTTATAAAAAACTACTTCCGGGGGCTGCATCCTGGAGAATTCCTGGCGCATATAATACTGAAGTCCGTGCAGGTAACTGTCGGTTTTCTGAAGGCAGCAGTCAACGGTGTCGTCACTTAATTTGTAGCCGAGAACAGCCGCCAGCGGGGCATCGTCCAGATAAATGACAACCCCGGTGATATCAAGGTCTTTGTACTGCGAAAGAATGATCTCTGCCGCATTTTTATCGAGGACATCTATGTGATTTTCTTTGCTCCTGCTCCAGGCTTTGGAGATCTGCCTCACGTCGTCTTCAACCTCTTTTGAAAAGATCTTGGTCTCGACGTCGTGGTCTCTTATGAGCTGTCTGACATAATCCCTCTTTCTGGAAAAACTTCCGCCGGGGAGATTCTCTATTGTGTTTCTGTCATAGATATACTCGCTGTCATTGGGAGCGGGGTCCATGACAAATTTGCCGGGGAAGTGCTGCTGAAGAAAATATACATCTTCTATCGTCATAAACCGAAACTGCAGATTACCTGCTTCTTTGGCAGTCCTGATAAATTCTATCTTCTGCTCGGCGCTTCCCACCGGAAAGAACCAGGTGTTATCACCGCCTTCTGCGGTCTTGGCAACATAGAGGTCCGGTGCTGTGAATATACAAAGCGACATGTCTTTGGCCCAGATATAGAGCGTTTTAAAAGCGTGGGCGCTGTCCCCATAGCCGTAGGTGTCGTAAATAGCGGTTATTTCATCCTCCATTTCAGTGGTGATTTTTTGGGTATGTATTTCAATCATGTTTTATACACATCTAGTCCTTGGACTGGATATATAGCCTCCTTTTACTGTAAAGAGCCTGCAGCCCGGGGCAGGAGATTTCGGAGCTCCTTCATGAGCGCTTGCTTCAATAAGTTCATATTCTGTATTGGTCCTGGTATCGATGTAGTAGCACTCATAGCCGTAAAACGCACGAAGAACAAGATCTGCCCTTGAAACATCGTCAGTGTCTCTTACGGTGTAATCCTCCTTTGTCGGAAGCTGCCAGTACTCAGCATCTTCGGGCTGAGGGACGGCGTTGTTCCAGAGGTTGTCAAAGTCTGAAACAAGCTCTTTTACCATATCAGGGATCAGGTCCCACTGCCTCTTTGTAAAGGTCCCAAGATCATCGGTATCCGGGTACACAGGCATCTGCCTCTTGAGTATTATTGCGCCCTCGTCAAGGCCCTTTGTCATGCGGTGCATGGTAACGCCGCTTACTGTCATGCCCTTTAGAATGGTCTGAGGCATGGGCCATCCGCCTCTTCCGGTGGGAAGAAGTGCCGGGTGGGTGTTAACTATCCGAAGCTCATCGATCACCGGGATTATATAGTAGTAGCCGCCTACAAGCACAAAATCACAGCCCATATCAAGGAGACTGTACAGGTCATCCTTTTTTATGCGCTCTGTCTGAAACGGAATACCATGATCTTTGGCAAAAGAGATCGTTGCCGTATTAAATTCAGTTACATTGTCGGTATTACATGTAAAGACTTTGACTATCTCGCATCCCGTGTCGTATAGGCTACTGAGCGCCGGATACAGGATATCGATTCCGACGTAGGCTGCTTTCATGTTATGTCCCCTTGCTGTGCGAACAAGTTAACTGTATTATCTCACAAATTGTTTGAATTGTAGATTAAATAAGTATTAAATATTCGGGTATTTACAGTAAAAAGGTGACCTTTACGGCCACCTTTTTGTAACGGAATATCGTACAGATTATATTGCTGCCAGATCCACCTGCTGCACAGTTCCTGCGCCGCCGCTCTCCCTGAGGAAGAATCCTGAGGCGCGGGTCATAGCTGACATTACAAGATCGCTCCCATAGTGACTGAACTCTGTACCTGCGCTGCCTAGGTAGATCGCACCCACGTCTGCCTCCTTAAGCCCCAGGAGAGTGTCTGTTCCGTCATCATTCCTGATCCAGATCTTAAGCTTGTCATATATCTCGTCGTTTTCATCGATCCATCCGTTGCCGTCCCTGTCATATCCCGCAAGGTCCGCAAAGCCGTCTCCGGATTTTGTGCCGAACAGCTCTGAACCGTCGCCGATCCTGCCGTCTTCGTTTTTATCAAGTGCCAAAAAGCCTGAGCCCTGACCGAGACTGTGGATGTTGTCCGGGCGCCCGTCGCAGTCCAGGTCAAAATAGAAGGACTGGTTGCTTATATTTGTGACGCCACTTCCCACATTGATGACAAGAGGGTCGATGAGCCCGACCGCTGTTCCCACGCTCACGCCTGCGTACTCGCACAGGCGCCTTGACATAGAGAAGCTCACCCCGAAGTCAATCTGCCTTCCGTCCTCTGTCATGGCCGAGCCCGTGCCGCTGAACGTGGTCTCCTCTGATTCGATATGAGTCATTGACACTGTCGTGACTTTGACAAAGCTTCCTGCGGAGAGCATCTGTGCTGTGTTTGAGAGAGTAGAGCTGTAGCTCCTGCTCTGGTTGTCGCCGCCAAAGAGCTGCAGCAGTTTAAGGATCCTCTCAAGAAGCGATGCCCGAAGCTCTGCGATCTGCTCTTCCAAAGAAGACATCTGAGGTGAGAGATAGTCTGATCTGGACGGTCGAAGTAAAGAGTAGCTCTCACTGTTTAAGGGGGCGGATTCATCGCCTGTCTCAGACAGTTCAAGCACATCGCCTTTCTTTTCCTGGTCCTTAAGGCTCTCAAGAAAAGAGTTCCTTGTTACGATGCCGGTCTGTACGGATACGGTGTTTTCCTCGTAGTACGTGTGTCCCGACACCAGGTTTACAGTGCTGTTTGCAATTTTCATGGTACCTCCTTTGTGGTGGGCAGATGTCGCCCGCTGCTGTAAAGGCCCATCAAAAATGGACCTTCACCGTGATGAAAGTTTACTCATCCATGAAGATCCATGCTTTCCTTAGCTGTATCATATATATCGGCACGCTGTCCCTGTAAGATGATGATACAGATAAAAGACTAAATATTCTGACAAATCAGATGTTGGTAAGTGAGATTACCATCTCGGCGGTCTCAAGAAGATCAGTGCCTGAGTCCATCGAACATTTCTGGAGGTACTTGTGGGCTTCCGGCTCAGTCATATGATGGCGCTCCATCAGGATCTCTTTTGCTCTGGCTATGACCTTTTTGTCCTCCTCGCTTCGCTGCATGCGCTTTTTCTTCTCGCGCTTTCTCAGCGACCTGACGCCCTCAAGCATCATGGTGAGAGTGGAAAAGATAACGTCTGTGGTGACCGGCGCCTTCAGATAGATGAAGTTGTCGGGATTGTCCCCTGACGGTGCGTGCTCGGCTGAAGCGATCATCATCATCTTAAAGTAGGGAGGCAGGTCGGGCAAAAGCTCGGAATAGAGCATGTCAGTAAGACGGTAGCCACAGATGATGACACCGTTTCCGAGATCGTCCATGGCGGAGAGGGCCTGTACACCGGAAGATGCGGTGACTATCCCGTCGTATCCGCCGCGGGAAAGTATGCTTTTGAAGGTTTGTATATCTTTAGGCTTTGCAAAAGCTACAATAATGTTCACGTATTTTTGCTCCGGAATCAGAATTTACCCAGGTATCTTGTTATCTCCCACTGGGTTACGCAGGTGCGGAAGTCCTTCCACTCGGCTCTCTTTGCGTCAAGGAATCTGTTGTAAACTGATTCGCCAAGGATCTCTTTTACAAAAGGATCATCCTCGCAGGCGCTTATCGCCTCTCCCAGTGTCATGGGGAGGGTTTCAAAACAGCTGCTGCGAAGCTGCTCATATGTCGCGTGGCCCAGGTTATCAGAAAGCTCTTTGGGAGCTTCCATCTTCTTCTCAATTCCCTCAATTCCTGCAGCAAGGATAAGAGCTATTGCCAGATACGGATTGCAGGTGGCATCCGGGTTTCTCATCTCAATCCTGGTGCCCTGGCTTCGTCCCTGGGGCACGCGGATGAGGGCACTTCTGTTGGAGGCAGAAGACCAGGAAACGGTTACCGGTGCGTCATATCCGGGAACCAGCCTCTTATAGGAGTTGACAAGGGGGTTGGTTATGAGGGTCATGCCCTTTACGTGTCTAAGGACGCCTGCGATGAAATGGCGGGCGTTGTCTGAGATATTGTCCGCATCATTCATTGCTGCAAAAAGATCGTTGCCCTCGGCGTCTGTGGCGGATATGTTGATATGCATGCCCGATCCGCTGATGCCCTCGGTGGGTTTTGGAAGGAAGGTGGCGTAGAGGCCGTGCTTTTTGGCAATGGTCTTGACTGCCATCCTGAAGGTCATGATCATGTCTGCAACCCGCTCGGCATCCTCGGCTTTGAAGTCGATCTCGTGCTGTGCGGGGGCAATCTCGTGGTGGGATGAGTAAATATCAAAGCCCATCTCCTCCAGATTAAGGATGATGTCGCGGCGCACATTTTCTCCCTGGTCAGCGGGAGCAACGTCAAAATATCCGCCGCTCTCTCTGGTACTGGTTGTGGGCTGGCCTTCATCATCGTAGTCGAAGAGGAAAAACTCGGGCTCTGCGTTTATCTTGAAACTGATCCCCAGCTCCCCTGCCTTTCTGGTGACTTTTTTGAGTATGTTCCTCGGGTCTCCCATAAATGGCTTCCTGTCCATGGTGTAGACGCTGCAGAACATCCTGGCAACTTTCCCTGACTGTGGGCGCCACGGGTATATCTCAAAGCTGTCAAGGTCAGGATACAGGTACATATCGCTGTCCTGACTTCTGACAAAGCCTTCCACCGAGATGCCGTCAAAGATGCACTCGTTGCTCAGGGCGCTCTCAAGCTGGCTTGCAGCGATTGCGATGTTCTTTGGGGTGCCGAAGATGTCGCAGAACTGCAGCCTTATGAAAGCCACATCCTCCTCCTCGACAATCCTGTAAATGTCTTCTTTGGTGTATTTCATGGTTACCTCCTTTGGGCAAACTTGATTTATTGATGGTATGAACCGATATTCTCAGGCTCTTTTGTCAAAAAAAGACGCCGGAAAAAGCGAACAGAACCTGTTCGATCTCCGGCGCCCTTGCCTTACTCCACATTTTATAGGAAAAAAGCTGTACACACAAGGAAAATCTAGTATAATTGGATATATTTTTTGAGTATGGAATATGAGAGGTTGAGAGTATGAGCTGGGAAGATAATGTCAGGAAGGTTGTCCCCTATGTGCCGGGTGAGCAGCCCAAGATCAGGAACATAATTAAGCTTAACACCAATGAGTGCCCGTATCCGCCTTCACCTGCGGTAAAAGAGCGCCTTGGATCGCTGGACTACGATGACTTCAGACTGTATCCCGATCCGTCGGCGTCCAATCTTGTCAGGGCTATATCCGATTACTATAAGGTTCCGGAGTATTCTGTCTTTGTCGGAGTCGGCTCGGATGATGTGCTTGCCATGGCATTTCTTACGTTCTTTAATTCAGGGAAGCCGATTCTTTTCCCTGACATAACATATTCGTTTTATGATGTGTGGGCTGAGCTTTTCAGGATTCCCTACAGACAGGTTCCTCTGAACGATGATTTCGAGATAGTAAAAGAGGACTACTACGTCGAGAACGGAGGGGTTATCTTCCCCAATCCCAATGCGCCAACAGGAATCCCCCAGAGTCTTGAGATGATAGAGGATGTGATAAGGCATAATCAGGACGTCGTTGTGATAATAGATGAGGCGTATATAGATTTCGGCAATAAGAGCTGCCTTGACCTTATCAATAAATATGACAACCTTCTTGTGGTGCAGACCTTCTCCAAGTCAAGAGCCATGGCCGGCATGCGCATAGGGTACGCCTTCGGCAGCAGCAGGCTTATCAAGTATCTTCAGGATGTCAAGTATTCTTTTAACTCATATACCATGAACATTCCTTCCATTGAGCTCGGAACAGCAGCGCTCTCTGACGACGCATACTTTAAGGATGTCTGCAAAAGAATCGTGGCAACCCGCGAAAGGGTCAAAGAAAGTCTTAAAGAACTTGGGTTTGAAATGTTCGATTCAAGCAGCAATTTCCTGTTTGTCAGACACAGGGAGCACTCCGGAAAAGATATTTTTGATTATCTGAGGGAAAATGGTATAATAGTGCGTCGATGGGACGCCCCCAGGATCAAAGAGTACCTTCGTATATCCATAGGCACTGACGGACAGATGGACAGAATGCTTGAAGTGCTTGGGCAGATGCTCGGCAGATAAGCTGCGTGAGCGAGGCGTCAATATATTATATTTAGGAGTTTTATTTATGCTTACTTTTTTTAAAGAGTCACTGATTGGTCAGTACATCACGGTATTTGTGGTGTCTATGGTTCCGCTTATTGAGCTTAGGGGTGCGATACCTTTCGCATATGCATTCAACCACACAGGTACGGGTTTTAATCTTCTTACGGGATACATACTCATTGCGATAGGCAATATGGTCCCTGTGCCGCTCATATACTTTTTTGCAAGGAAGGTTCTTGAGTGGGGCAAAGACAAACCGGTGATCGGAAGATTTTTTACCTTCTGCCTCGAAAAGGGCGAAAAGGGCGGCAAAAAGCTTGAGGAAAAAGCCGGGCAGGGTCTGTTTGTTGCGCTGATGCTCTTTGTCGGAATACCTCTTCCGGGAACAGGTGCCTGGACGGGAACACTTGCTGCAAGCATCCTGGATATGGATTTTAAAAAGACGATTGCGGCAGTAATCTGCGGAATAGCACTGGCAGCTGTTATAGTGAGCATTGTATGCGCACTTGGTTTCGGAGCGTGGTTTGGAATTACCGGGTGAGAAGGAACAGAGAATGGAACAGTATACTGATTTTGCAGCTGTATATGAAACCTTTATGGACAGTACCCCATACGATGTATGGGGTAATTTTGTTGCGGGACTGATAGACAGGTACGGCGTCTCGAAGCCTGTGAGAGACAGGATTGAAGCAGGAGCACCAAACGAGCAGACTGCTGATCTGATTCGGGAGTCTGAGGGTGAAGTTTCTGAGAACTCTGAGGAGTTTGCGGGTGAAGTTTCCGAGAACTCTGAGGAGGCGCTTTTGCAGGAGCGGAATTTGGTTGTGGAGCTTGGCTGCGGAACAGGCTCTTTTACCAGAGTCATGTACGGTCTTGGCTACGACATCATGGGGACGGATCTGTCTCCGGAGATGCTAAACATCGCAAGAAACAGGAACGCAGAGCTTGGGCTTGATATCATGTACCTTGAACAGGACATGAGGGAGCTGGACCTTTATTGCACCGCAGGCACTATTGTCAGCGTCTGCGACAGCATCAACTACATCCTGGATGAAGATGAGCTTATTGAGACCTTTAAACTGGTCAACAATTTTCTTTTCCCTAAGGGTGTTTTCATATTTGATTTCAATACCCTTCATAAGTACAGGGATGTGATCGGGGATACGACGATCGCAGAGAACCGCGAGGACTGCAGCTTTATCTGGGACAATTACTTCCATGAAGAGGACAGAATTAATGAGTATGACCTGACCATTTTTGCAAGGGCTGATAAGGAAAAAGAGCTGTTCGCCCGCTCGGTGGAGACTCATTACCAGAGGGGCTATACTTATGAAGAAATGCTTGATATTGTTGAAAAGTCGGGACTAAAATTTGTAGCTGCCTTTGATGAAGAGACCCATGAGGCTCCCACCAGGGACAGCGAGCGCATTTATATAGTAGCGATGGAGCAGGGGAAAGAGTAGTAGCGCTGTCACACCTGGAATCGGAAGTCTTAATATAGAAGATATCAATAGGGTGAGTAAGAATCAGAATGATAGTGAGACACTAAAAAGGTGAGTAAGAACCAGAATGATAAGAAGACATAAAAGGAGGGCTGTATGGAGATAAGGTTTACCAAGATGCACGGCTGCGGCAATGACTACGTCTACATCGATGGGGGCAAAGAGAAGATACCCAAGGAGAAGAAAGCTGACCTTGCGAGATTTGTCTCCGACAGGCACTTCGGGATCGGTTCAGACGGGCTCATATTCATAAATCCGGTGGATAATCCGGATGTGGATTTTGAGATGGAGATGTACAACGCCGACGGATCGAGGTCTGAGATGTGCGGTAACGGCATAAGGTGCGTGGCCAGGTATGTCTATGACCACAAGCTGACAGATAAGACGAAGCTGACTATCGTCAGCGCAGGCAGGAACAAGTATATAGATCTTACTGTCGGAGCGGATGATCATGTGGAGAGTGTTAAGGTGGACATGGGGGCTCCGATCCTGAGTTCTTCGCTTGTTCCGGTGACGGTATCGGGGGGAGCGGATGCTCTCACAGACAGATCAGTCCTTAAAAATATCCCTGAAGATGCCTGCATCAACGTTCCGATAACGGCAGCGGGAAGGCAGTGGCACATGACCTGTGTGTCCATGGGTAATCCTCATGCAGTAGTGTTCCTGCCAGATGACTGTGATCTCGATACTTTTGATATAGAGCATATCGGCCCGCAGTTTGAGAGTCACGAATACTTCCCAAACCGTGTGAATACTGAGTTTGTCAAAGTTGATGACCGCGGGAACGTCCGCATGAGAGTGTGGGAGAGGGGCACGGGAGAGACCCTTGCCTGCGGCACCGGATGCTGCGCAACCACAGTTGCCTGTATTCTTAACGGCAAGACGGACAATAAGGTTGATGTCCATGTCCTTGGCGGCATTGTGACCTGCAGCTGGGACGGAGAGGCAGAGCATCCTGTGATCATGGATGGACCTGCAACCACGGTTTTTGAGGGCGTTATAGAGTATGCCTGATGATCAGATTCCTGATCTTCCTTTGGGAAGTCCTCTGATTTACAGAAAAATATAGATTTTTTTGGGCCGCTGTGATATACTCTTATGGCGACTGTGCCAAAGTGGCATGATTTTCGTTGTTTTATGTACGGAATATGCCTTAATAGGCATTCTTTATATTTTTTATTCAAAGAAGGAGATATAACAATGAGCGTAACAGTAGAGAAGCTTGAGAACAGCATGGCCAAGCTGGTTATTACTGCTTCTGCAGAACAGCTTGAGAAGGCTATTGAGAAGGCTTATCACAAGAACAAGAACAGGATTCAGATACCCGGCTTCCGTAAGGGCAAGGCTCCCAGGAAGATGATCGAGAAGATGTACGGAGCAGGAGTATTCTACGAGGATGCTGCCAATGAGCTTATCGAGGAGGAGTATCCCAAGGCTGTAGAAGAGTGCGGAGAAGAGGTTGTTTCTTCACCCAAGATCGATGTTGAACAGCTTGAGCAGGGCAAGGACTTCATCTTCACAGCAGAAGTTGCTCTTAAGCCCCCTGTAAAGCTTGGTAAATACAAGGGAATCGAGGTTGAGAAGATGGACCTCGAGGTAACAGATGAGGAAGTTGACGCCGAGATCGACAAGCAGAGGAACATGAATGCCAGATCAATCGACGTTACAGACAGAGCCGTTCAGGACGGCGACACAGTCAACCTCGACTTCGAGGGATTTGTTGACGGTGAGGCTTTTGAGGGCGGTAAGGGAACTGATTATCCTCTTACAATCGGTTCCGGTGCATTCATTCCCGGATTTGAGGAGCAGCTCATCGGCTACACAATCGGTCAGGAAGGCGACGTCAATGTCAAGTTCCCTGAGGACTACCAGGCAGAGAACCTTGCAGGCAAGGATGCAACCTTCAAGTGCAAAGTAAACTCCATCAGAGCCAAGGAGCTTCCCGAGCTCAATGACGAGTTCGCAAGCGATGCAGGTTTTGATACAGTAGATGAGTACAAGGCTGACATCAGGAAGAAGCTTGAGGACAAGAAGGCTTCTGATGAGAAGGCTAAGAGAGAGGATGCTGTTGTTAAGGCAGTTATCGAGGATTCCGAGATGGAGCTTCCCGAGGCTATGATTGAGACACAGCAGAGACAGATCGTCAATGATTTTGCCCAGAGACTTCAGATGCAGGGCATGAAAATGGATCAGTACATGCAGTATACAGGCAACACTGTAGAGCAGATGCTCGCACAGGTTAAGCCTCAGGCTATCGAGAGGATCAAGTCAAGGCTTGTTCTTGAGGCAGTTGCTGCTGCAGAGAACATCGAGGCTTCAGAGCAGGATGTTGCTGATGAGCTTGAGAGAATGGCTGGCCAGTACAGAATGGAGCTTGACAAGCTCAAGGAGCTCATGCAGGATTCAGAGCTCAAGCAGCTTAAGAGCGATCTTGCTGTTCAGAAGGCAGCAGACTTCCTTGTAGAGAATGTCAAGGAAGGCAAGGCAGCCAAGAAGACTACAGCCAGGAAGACAACCAAGAAGGCTGAGAGCGATGACGCTGAGGCAACAGAAGAAAAGCCCAAGAGAACCAGAAAGAAGAAGACAGAGGAAGAGGCTTAATAAGCTTAGATAAGCTGATGAATTAACTTCTTTAATACGGCTTATGAAGTAACAGACCCGGCAAGGCAGATTGACCTTGTCGGGTTTTTTGAAAGTGTTGTATAAAATCAATTGCGAGTTTATAATATACTATGTATGGCTGTGCGGTTTATGTGGTGGTAAGTGGTACAGCACAGAAATTTTAGAAGGAGAACAATATGAGTTTAATACCTTACGTCATTGAACAGACCAGCCGCGGAGAGAGGTCTTATGATATTTACTCCAGGCTGTTAAAAGAGAGAATTGTATTTTTGGGAGAAGAGGTCAACTCTACTTCCGCAAGCGTAGTTGTTGCACAGCTTCTTTTCCTTGAGGCTGAGGATCCCAACAAGGATATCCATATGTACATCAACAGCCCCGGAGGAGAGATCACATCCGGAATGGCTATTTATGACACAATGAATTACATCAAGTGCGATGTCAGCACAATCTGCATCGGTATGGCAGCCAGCATGGGAGCGTTCCTTCTGTCAGGCGGTGCCAAGGGTAAGCGCATGGCTCTTCCCAATGCCGAGATCATGATCCATCAGCCCCTGGGCGGAACACAGGGCCAGGCTACCGAGATTGAGATCGCTGCCAAGCACATTTTGAAGACCAAAGAGAAACTCAACAGAATGCTTGCTGCCAACACAGGCAGGCCTTATGAGGAGATCTGCAGGGATACAGAGCGTGACAACTGGATGGATGCCAAGGAGGCGCTTGATTACGGCCTTATTGATTCAATCGTTGAGAACCGTCCCAGAGAAAAAGAGGACAAATAATCAGTATTTAAGGAGATAAGATGGCAAAAAATACCGGAGAGATCAGGTGCTCTTTTTGTAACAAGACACAGGATCAGGTAAAAAAATTAATAGCAGGACCGGCAGGCGTTTACATCTGCGATGAGTGTGTGGATATCTGCGCTGACATAATTGAAGAAGAATTTGAGGATGAACCTGCAGCTGCCGGTGAACAGGAGATCAACCTGCTCAAGCCTGTAGAAATACGTAACTTCCTTGATGAGTATGTAATCGGACAGGACGAGGCCAAGAAGGTCCTTGCGGTTTCTGTTTACAATCACTACAAGAGAGTTCTTGCACCCAAAAGTGACGACAAGAATGATGTGGAGCTCCAGAAGAGCAACATCATCATGATCGGACCCACAGGTTCAGGTAAGACCTATCTTGCCCAGACCCTGGCCAAGATCATCAATGTTCCGTTTGCCATAGCCGATGCCACAACTCTTACAGAGGCAGGCTATGTGGGTGAGGATGTTGAGAACATTCTTTTGAAACTCATCCAGAATGCGGATTACGACATTGACAGAGCTCAGTACGGAATCGTCTACATCGATGAGATTGACAAGATCACCAAGAAGAGTGAGAATGTATCAATCACCCGTGACGTATCGGGAGAGGGCGTTCAGCAGGCACTTCTTAAGATAGTAGAGGGCACTGTTGCATCTGTTCCTCCTCAGGGCGGAAGAAAGCACCCTCATCAGGAACTGATACAGATCGATACCAGCAACATTCTCTTTATCTGCGGCGGAGCCTTCGATGGACTCGACAAGATCGTTGAGGCAAGACTTGACCGCAACTCCATCGGCTTTAATGCAGAGATCGCTGACAAGTCCGAGAGAGAGATCGGAGAAGTCCTTAAGGAGGTAACACCTCAGGACCTTGTGAAGTTCGGACTCATCCCTGAGTTTGTCGGACGTGTGCCCATCACTGTAACACTCGAAGGCCTTTCCAAGGAAGCCCTTGTGCGTATCCTCACAGAGCCCAAGAATGCTCTTGTTAAGCAGTATCAGAAGCTCTTTGACTTCGATGATGTCAAGCTCACCTTCGAGGATGAGGCTGTCGACAGGATCGCAAGTCTTGCATACGAGAGGGAGACAGGAGCCAGAGGCCTTCGTTCAATCATGGAGAAGGCCATGATGGATGTCATGTACGAGATTCCGTCAGACGAATCCATTTCGGAGTGCGTCATAACCGATGCATCTGTAGATGGCAAGAGCCAGCCTCTCATTGTAAGAGGCAAAGAGGGCAAGAAGCTTAAGCCCGCCAAGTGATTTTTTAGCAGTATTCCTCCATGTGCTTTTTAAGCATCTGCCTGAGGATGGAATAATTTAAGATGTGCAGAGCCCTTCATTAATTTGGAGGGCTCTTTTATTGGATGTGATATACTAGTAATGGAATGACATCAGATTTTGAAAGGATAAATTATGGTTATTAAGAATGTAAACCTGGAGACGGTCTGTGGTATCACCAGTACCCTCCCTGACAATCAGTTTCCTGAGTTTGCCTTTGCGGGTAAAAGTAATGTTGGTAAGAGTTCACTTATAAACGTCCTAATGAATCGCAAGAACTATGCGAGAACTTCTCAGGAGCCGGGTAAGACCCAGACAATCAATTATTACAACATCAACGGAGAGTTTTATCTTGTGGATCTTCCCGGTTACGGCTATGCCAAGGTCTCAGAGAAGACCAAGGAGCAGTGGGGCAAGATGGTGGAGAGGTACCTTCATACATCCAGGCAACTGCGAAGAGTCTTTTTGCTGATTGACATCCGCCATGATCCTTCTGCCAATGATGTGCAGATGTACAAGTGGATTGTGCACCAGGGCTTTCAGCCGGTGATCATCGCGACCAAGGCTGACAAGATAAAGC
>CAMNOS010000016.1 GCA_946546925.1 uncultured Butyrivibrio sp. | reverse complement strand
GTGGAAATGGAGAATCTTCATGTAGCAGCTATGGGATTTAGTACAAGAAGGAGAACAGAACTTCTTGGATTATAAATACGAAAAATCTAACTTTGAGAGATAATTATGGTTATACATCCAATTGAACCAATATATGATAAGAATTCAATAATACTTATTCTAGGGAGCTTTCCCTCTGTTAAATCAAGAGAAGAAGGTTTTTTCTATGGGCATAAGCAGAATAGATTTTGGAAGGTGGTTTCCGGAGTGTTCGAAGAGGAAGAGCCAGGGACAATTGAGGAGAAGAAAGCTCTTTTGATAAGGAACAGGATTGCAGTATGGGATGTGATACAATCCTGCGATATTAAAGGATCATCGGACTCCAGCATCACTAATGTAGTGCCAAACGACTTAAGCCGTATATTAAACACAGCGGATATCAAGGCAATATATGTCAACGGTAAAACGGCACTTAAGTACTATGAAAAGTATACAGAGCCTGCTATCAAAAGGCCTGCGATTTGTCTTCCATCTACAAGTCCCGCCAATGCTGCCTGGAATATGGAAAAGCTTCTGAGTGCTTGGAAGATTATAAAAAAGTATTGACCTTGCCCTTGGGGCAGCCCTTACCATTAAGTAATCACAGGATGAAGTACATGCTAATCAGCTGTATTAGTTAGTTTCTAAAAATGCATTTACCTAAAAAGGAGGGCATGTGGCTCTTGAAAGAAACAAAGAGACCATTTGTCTTGACTTTTTTGCACTGGCAGACTAATATAAAATCAGACTTTAGATTAGTCGAAGGAGACCTGCTATGGCATATATCGAAAGAGCAATTTCAGATATAGTAAAAAGGAGAGTTAAATCCAGCAAATGTTTGCTTCTTACAGGAGCAAGGCAGGTGGGAAAGTCTACTCTTATTAAACACGAATTTTCCGATTATAACAGAGTATCATTTGATGACAAAATGACCAGATTGCAAGCTAAGGAAGAACCTAAGCTTTTCTTTTTAAATAATCCCAGACCTTTATTCATCGATGAAGTACAAAAAGAGAACAGCATTTTAGAAGATGTGAAGGCTTTGGTCGATGAGTCAGATGAGAGAGGACAGTTTATTTTTTCCGGGTCTCAAAAGTTAGAGCTGATGAAAGGGATGAGCGAATCATTAGCTGGAAGAGTTTCTGTACTGGAACTTTCCGGACTTTCCTTAAGAGAAATCCACAACATCAGATTCAACAGACATTTTGTGCCAACCACAGAGTATGTTGCGGAGAGAGAAAAAGAGCTGATCAATTATGATAATATTTGGAATCTGATTCATAAAGGCTCTTATCCTGAGTTGTATGACATAGATAGAGAGTGGCAGGATTTTTATTCCTCTTATGTTGATACTTATTTAGAACGGGACATTAATGAACTTATTGCAGAAGATAGCATAACTTTTCTTAAGTTTTTAACCGCAGTCGCTGCCAGAACTGGAGAGATGCTCAATTATGCCAATATTGCTGGTGATGTTGGGGTATCAGAGCCAACAATAAAAAAATGGATATCAATTCTGGAACGAACTGGGATTATTTATCTCCTTCAGCCATATAGTGCCAGTGCATTATCAAGAGCGATCAAGACTCCAAAGATTTATTTCAGAGATACCGGGCTGGCATGTTATCTGACGCGTTGGCTGACTGCTGATGCGCTAAAAAATAGTGCTGTTGCAGGAAACATGTTTGAAACCTACGTTGTATCAGAAATAATAAAATCATATTCAAATGAAGGAATTGACTATCGATTCTGCATTTTTTACTATCGCGGAAAGGATAAAAGTAGTTCAGGTGAAAATGAAATAGATTTAATTATCGAGGAAAATGGAACGCTTTATCCGGTTGAGATAAAAATGACGGGTAATCCTAAGGCATCTATGGGAAGTACAAATCCTGTACTGGATAAAATTTCTGATAAGAAAAGAGGGCTCGGAGTGATATTATGCCTGATTGATAAAAAGACTTATCTGCGAGAGAACCTTGTAGCACTTCCTCTGAAATATGTCTAAATATATCTTGAAGGAGGAATGGCGATGAAGGCTGATTACAAGAATTGGATGCCGAAAGGCATGGTACTTGACGCTTATTCCATACTACGAATTATGGAAGGTCATAAGGACAGCAGTAAACGGAGAGAACCCTGCAAAAATCACAGGTTATGCATGGAGTGCAGTGGGATTGATTATAGGAACACTTTTTGTATACATAGCAGCCCTTTTATGCACCCATATTGCAGCATTCAGGGTGCAGGCAAACATGAGAACAATTGCAAATGCTAACCATATAGTGGTGCTCAAAGACGGTGTAGTCGCTGAACAGGGCAGCCCCAAGGCTCTGTCCGAATATGACAGTATCTACAGCCGCATGACAAAACAGCAGCTTATAGCCCAGAACTGGTCAATGTAACGAGTGATCATAAAATGAAGAAAAACGGCATATCACCCATAGGGCTCATATGTATAGCAGCTCTTGTTGGAGTTGCAGTTTATGGAATATAAGTTAACGGACGGTGCTATATATTTAATAGGTCTTTAATATATTTTTAAGAATAGAAACTAGCGAAATATTGTATTATTTATAGTGGATTAATCTAGATAAAGAATTGCAACAATGCCATAGTCATGGGGTAATTCGTATATCATATTAAAAAGCTTATGTCTTCAAGGAGGATTGCTATGTCCCAAAAGAAGAATAATATATTTCGCAAATTTCTGATCTTGGTGATTTCTCTTGTGGTTGCGCTGGCCAGTAGCGGATATTCTGCAGATACCGGAACAGCTGCAGAAGATTCTGAAAGTGCGGTGGATTTTGAACACAGCCTTGATGATTACGTGCCGGCCAAGAAGAAATACAATTTCTATTTTACATACAAGATAGTTCATCCGTGGTGGGATGCTGTTGCACTGGGCATGGAGGATGCTCAAAAAAAATATCTTGAAAAGGGCATAGTCATTACCTATGAGTACATGGCTCCGGATGCAGCTTCTTATGAGGATCAGATAAAAAGATTATCAGAGGCAGAGAAGGGTGATTACGATGTGATCGGAGTAGATGTGGCAGACGAGGAGAAAATATCCGCTGTACTCGATGAGATGGTGGATGCAGGCTACAAGGTCATGACGTTTTCAAGCTCTGATGCTTCTGCTGATTGTAAGAGGATTGCTTACGTCGGGAATACACATAACTATCAGGACGGAGCGGATTTAACCCAGGCGCTATGTGAAAAACTGGAATATAAGGGCAAGGTGGGGATCCTCGTCGGAAGTTACGGCGCTCCCTGCCATGAAGACAGAGCAAAGGGGGCAAAAGACACTATCGCTAAATATCCCAATATGGAAATAGCAGCTGTTGAGTATGACATGGATTCCATTGATAAAGCACACGAACTGGCTGTTAAGATGCTTAAGGACAATCCTGATATTGCAGGCTTTGTATGCTGCAATATGAGTAACCCTGTCGGAACGGCAAGAGCTGTTACTGAGCTTGGAAGTAAGGCAGTGATCGTGGGAATGGACCATGACCAGGAAGCTCTTCGCTATCTTAGGGATGGCGTTATCTATTGCCTGGGCGTTCAGGATTGCTATTCAATCGGCTTTGATACCATACAGGTTGCAGTCAAGATTGCAGATGGAAATCTGCCGGGAGATCTTTTTCCGGATAAGACTGATGAAAGCACAACTATTATTTATCAGGAAGATGCAGCACCAATGCTTGAAGTCTTATATGGAGATGTTTCACAATGAAGAACAGGAAGATTACTGAAAAGGCAGTGACTATAACTGCGGCGATAGGAAGTGTTCTTATCATGGTTGCGGTAATCGCCAATACATATTGGGCTTCCAGACAGGCTATTTCGTCTACGAATCAGGCAGTTTCTGCTGTGAGTGCATTTTATCTTGAATCGATGGCGGACAGGCATGCCAGGACGATCACAAACCTTATCAACAATAATTTTGACTACATGGAAAAGGCTGTAAGAGTCATAGATGAGGATGATATAGAATCCCAGGATGAGCTTCGGGATGCTATTGGCAGAATGAAGACACTTTTGTCTCTTAACCGTTTTGCTCTTGTAGATGAGGACAACATTGTTTATACGCAGTATACCACTTATACCGGTGGAAGCAGGCATGCTTTCCTTGCAGATGAGACCTTGGACGACAGAGTGATAAGCACTGTTTTCCGTTATGGTTCATCCAAGGAGCTATGTCTTGCAATCCCGATAGATGTGAAGATAATGGGCAAACAGTTTAAGGCGTGTTTCGTCCAGATAGATATCAACGATATTGTTAATCTTCTTGCTTTTGATGATGAGGAAAGTACACATTTTGCGCTGTATTCCGCAAACGGCGGGAATATATCGCAAACAGAGCTTGGCCCGCTTATCGGAACCGGGAATATCTTTGATGCGACAGAGGGGAATGTTTCAGGGCAAAAGTGGGATTCATTCCGCAATGATTTTGCAAATGAAGAAAGAGGAACGCTGACTTTTACCATAAATGGCATAGTGGATACTATTTACTATGAGCCTGTGCCTGACACAGGATGGGAGCTGGTTGTAATGATCCGTGAGAGCGTCATCCAGGATCAGATACAGGAGATCAGTGAAAAGAGTCTTGCCACTAATCGCAGGCAGATATTTTCCCTGCTGGTAATAGCGTCTGTTTTTTCAGGAATAATATTCTACATGTTAAGGCGTTCTGCCAGGGAAAGACTGGATGAAGAGAAAGAAAACAGCAAGGCCTTCAAGAGCATGGCAAATACCGATTCAATGACAGGTGTCAGGAACAAGCATGCCTATATGGAGGCAGAAGCTCAGTATAACAGCAGGATCCGTGAAGGATCTGTTGACAATCTGGCGCTTGTTGTATGTGATATAAATGGTCTTAAATATGTCAATGATACCAAAGGACATGCTGCCGGTGATCAGCTTATCAAGGATGCCAGTGCTCTTATCTGTGATATGTTCAGTCACGGTTCGGTTTTCAGGACCGGTGGTGATGAGTTTGTAGTTCTTTTGCAGGATAAAGGATACGATACAAGAGAAGAAGTCATCAACGCCTTCAACAGGAAGGTAGAGGAGAACATCAGTAAAAATGAGGTTGTCGTTTCTATTGGCTATTCAACACTTCAGCCGGAAGATGAACAGTTACATGATATATTTGAACGGGCTGATCATTTGATGTACGATCGCAAGAAAGAATTAAAGAGCATGGGAGCAAGAACAAGAGAATTTGACGAAGAACAGTCGTGACAGCAGATTCAGATGAATCTGCTGCTGCGCTGATTGCTTTTGCTCACAGATCTGCATAGTTTGTGACTATCTCAAGCGTATCCGGTTCGACATGGCATGTAAGGAACAGAACTTTCACACCGGCTTTCTGAGCTTCTAAGAGAGCGGCTCCGAATTCAGGATGCGTGGCGATATTTGGCCGCACTTCGAACACTCCTTCCATCTGTATAACGAAGGCAAGAACTGCTTTATAGCCTTTAGAAGCTGCCGCCGCCAGTTCGTTAATATGCTTTACGCCTCGCGTTGTCGGTGCATCCGGAAAGTATCCGATTCCATCGACTTCCAGCGTACATCCCTTTACTTCCATGAGGAAACGATCGTCTCCTCTTTCCATGTAGAAATCTATTCGGGAATTACCATAGGTATATTCAGGTACAACCTTATCAAAGTTCCTGTTCGAAAGCCATTCTTTTACAACAGTATTAGGGGCCTGACTGTCGATGTTAAACAGTACTCCTGTTGGTTTTCTCACGGCAACCAGATCGTATCTGGTCTTTCTGCCCGGAGAACCGGGCTCAGTCAGCCATACTTCGCTTCCCGGTATCAGAAGTTCCAGGCATCGTCCGGTATTTTTGACATGAACTGTCTCTGTACGTCCATCCAGCCTGACTGTTGCAATAAAGCGATTGGGCCTGCTTACAAAGACGGCGCGAACAATATTTGGATATTTCAAATGATTTTCCTCCTGAAGATACCCGTAAAATAATGTATCCCGTAAGCGATGGGTATTGCCGGGAGAATGACTGCGGGATCGAAAAGAATCCCACAAACTATTCAATTATATTATCTCCATTGTGCGTTCTCATAGTCAAGTACTCTTGAAGTCTGCCCCTGAGGAGTCTCAAGCCATCCGGCATAGGTGTTTGCGGCTGCAATTATTAAAAATCACTTAAATTTGATTAAAAAATGGACAATTATTGGCGAAATACAATACAATTTTAGTGTCGGATATTTTATGTTTCGAACCATAGAGGCGAAAGGCCGGTGACTATATGATAGAAAATGATTCTTTTGAAGAAAGCAATATAAGCCAGGAAAAACCAAAGTTTTTCAAAGATAAAAAGGAACTTCTCAATTCAAGTCAGATTCAGGCAGATAAGCAGGACAAGGTAAACAAGCAGGATCAGCAGGGACCGGCGGCAGAAAAAGGCCCCGCAGAGCAGGTATTATCCGGCAGCAGCCTGACGGCACTGGCTGCCAGAATAAAGGCAATACCTGAGGAAGGCAGATCGGATTCTTTTAAGGCTCTTAAATATGCACTTGAGAAAAATGGAGACGCCCTCAGTGATATCGAAGCTAACGGCGCTGATCCTGATGGAGAAGCTTACGCGGAATTCATGGAAATCTACCAGGCTGTATCTCAGTATATGACGAGCCATGCCACATCCACTTCTTCAAAGAGTGTTGAGGTCTACAGAACTGTTCTTGCGATCAGGAATACTCTCGATGATATGGCAAAGGCACATCTTCAGGGGGATAGTATCGGCAATCTTAGCGATGTGGAGTATCAGGACAGAGAACTAAAGCACGCCAAAGAGAACGTCGGCAGGCTCTTAAAATATTATATTAAATACAGCATGAGAGTGGATGCGGATCTGATCGACTCAGGTGAGAAGAAGCTCGAAAGAAAGTGGGATGCCCTAAAGAGCTGCGAGAGGGATATCAGGGTCTACCTTGCAGATAAACTTTCGAGATGCCAGGGAAGGATCAGCGGCTTAAAGGGGATGGATGCTTTTCTGTATCAGGAATACACTTCCGTAAAGACGCAGATGCTGTATAAAAACAGAATTGCACCTGAAAAAGACAAAGTAAGTGCCGATGGGGATGAGCATCTCACCGGCAGGCAGCTGGCTGCAATTTCAAGGATAGATACCTGGGTTATCCGCAATTTCAGAAATGGAGGGTACATGGCAGTCTTTGGATCTGCGAGCGACAGAACCGATATAGTGGGAAAGCTTCTTTCCATGAGCAAAAGAAAGAGGCTGTACATCTACTATCTGATCGAGAAGAGAGAGCGCATAAACCCGACTGCTGATGGTATGATATCCTCTCAGCTGTACGAACCCGACCTTGCGGCGTTCAAGGATAAGATGATTGCAAACATGGCCAAATTCTATAAGAGGTTCTCAGGAGGATATATCTACTGGAACAAGCTTGCAGAGGCCATGGGAATTGCAGATCAGCTGCAGCCCATGTTTGATAATGTCTCTCTTTTGTATTCTGAAAAAGAAAAAAAAGAGGTAAAAAACAATAACGAGATCGTTCCAGAGGAGGAAGACAGAAAGCAGCTTCAGGAGATACTGCAACTTTCCATGCGCGCCATGATGCTCTGTAAGGAAAATGATGACGATAAGACAGACCCTCAGACAAAGGCGGATAACGAAAAAGAGATCATGAGCCTTGGCATGCTGATCGGTGAGAAGCTGCAGGAGCAAAAAGCCAAGGCTTCTTCATCACGGGATGACGTCAGGCAGTTTACCAGCAATATTGAAGGAAAGACTGTAGCTGTCGGAACGGTGATCAAGAAGACACTTGAGGAAAAAAGGGTTCAGAGCTGGACCAGTCTCAAGTCAGAGAGCGTTGCAAAACTGGCAAAATACTACAATCCGGTCCTCTCGGGAATCTCAGCTTTCTCTGCGGTGGCGGGAGGTATATTTGCAATTCTTTCCCTTAAAGACAATGCAGGGAGCATGAACTGGATCGACATTACGGCTTCGGGTACGAGCCTGCTCATCGGCGGCTTCAAGGCAACCAAGGCGACCACGTCAGTCATACAGTCGCTTGGAGCGACATCTTCCGCGACTAAAGCGATTACATCCGCCACAGGAACATACATAACAGCCGGAGCAGATACGGCGGTGGCCGTTATGAATACCGCATCCTACATAAGGAGCAGCCGCAACAGGATCAAGGCATCAAAGCTTGCTTCAGCTCTCATGAAAAAGAGCGTTGGAGACAAAGATGAGAAGAGATTTACAAAAGGGATGCTGGAACTGAACAGAAAGCTCGGCAGAAAGCAGAAAACAGGCACCTTTGGGTCACTTGGAGTGGCAGCCATGTCATCCACTTCTGTGGTTCTTCTTTCGTTATCGGTCGTAACCATAGGGATCAGCGCGATAGCAGGGGCGATTGGCCTTGGCATCGGGGCAGCGCTGTCAGCATTTGAATCAAAAGATGCAAGAAGTATGAAGAATGTTCTGTTTGACAGCTTCTACCAGACTGATAAAGAGCTGGAAAAAGAGAAAAAGAGATGGGAGATAAATAACCCCGGAAAAGAGCTTTCTGACAAGCAGCTTAAGCAGATGAAGGAGCAGCTAAGAGGCAGGATCGCTGCCGCAGAAGGGTTCTACTCCCCGAGGCATGCCGCAAAAGCTGTGGCAGCAAAGTTTGCCGATATTCTCCTTGAAGGGGCAAACAGGCAGGATGAAAAATCCGGGATGTATGTCTCTTTTATCAAGGGACTGGGACTTGCATACAAATACAATTCTGATGAGAGGAAATCGGTGCCAAAGGCATCGGATATAGCAAAGAAGCTCTGTGGCTGATAAGGAGATGACGATGAATATTAAAAAACTTGAGGAGATGAGATACCGCATCCTGTCAGATGTGGAGAAGGAATTCACTGATGAACTCATTCCTGCAAAGCTGTCGGAAAAAGATGAAAGTGACGTGCCCGTGCTTAATGTGATGATGACAGGTTCAGATGAAGAAATGGGCAATGCCTCAGGGGAGTTTTTCTTTTTGCCCCCCTCGCAGGGAGATGAGATACAGTATTTTATCAATCTGATAACTCTCTTTGAAAAAATCCCCGAAGAGAACCTGGATGAGGTGTGCGTTGCAATCTCGGGGATCAATACCTATGTCACATGCGGAGCCTTTGCAGTGGATTTTGCAGCAGGGAGCCTTATCTATAAATATGTATCTCCCATGTCATCAGACGCTTTGGAGGACCATGTCAGGGAGAACGTTGATCTGTCGATGGGCTGCGCCTTCCAGGCGGTCAGTGAATTCGGGTATCTTATGACTGAAGTCTGCGAGGGCGTAAGAAGCGCACAGAGCGCAATAGAGGTGATCACCGGTGAAGTATAAAATGACCAATTTTAAGGAAGGGGCTATTGCTGTTTATGATGAGCATAACAGTATAGTGGCTGTCAGCCTGAGAGGTGAATCAGCCAGGATCCTGTTTCTTGACAGGGACAGTACGCTTCTTAAGATTGCGGAAAAGGAAGCTTTAAAGGCGTCAAAGATGATGCTGGAATATGACTTTAACAGTGCGGATACCGAAACGAAGGACTTTTTAAAGGCGAACGGCTACAAAACAGAAGACACAGGTGACATCTATGCTCTCAATATAAAAGAACTCTTTACTGCAGGAGTTATAGAAAAAGCCGCCGCCTTCAGTAAGGATGGCCTTACCTGGATACCTTTCCGTGATCTCATGTCTTATCAGGCACTGGAACTTACAGATGTCTTTCGCAGCATGAATATCATGATAGGCCCGGAAGAACTTTTGAGGTTTAACAGCGATCTGAGCGGAGTTGTCTATGAGGACAGCGGGCGGATAGCTGCCTTTGATCTGGTATCCGAGGTCGGCAGTGACCTTTTGATCGAATGCCTTACATCTGTGGATAGTAAAGCAGACGGACTGCTGGAAGAAGCGCTTGCGGGAATGGCAAAAGAGGCTGTAGGCTGCGAAATACAGAAAAACTTTGGCAGGCTCTTAATGCTTTATGTGGATGATAAAAATATGGCTCTGGCCAAAAAAGTTCTGGGTAGTCTGTGCGACATCGGGAGTGTGGGCAACACTCTGAAGGCGAGAAAGCTTCTGACAGGAAAGACTGTCACAGAAGAAATACCGGAGCCGGAAATGGACTACGATGCAGAGATATCGACGGAAAGGCTCATTGCGGCAAAGACATCACTGGTTCCGTTTCAGGATAACATCAACTGGAAGCTGGGACGTGATCAGTGACGGGATCGCTTAAAGACAGTACCGATAAGCTTAAAAAAACTGTGGATTGTCCTTATGGAGGGAAGAGTGATGAATGTAGAAAAGAAAAAAGACGGTGATGTTTTAACTGTGCTTATTGAGGGAACTCTGGATATAAACACAGCTCCGGAATTGAAATCTCAGCTGAAAGGCAAACTGGATGATGTCAACAAGGTTATCTTTGACCTTCAAAAGACGAGCTACACTTCATCTGCAGGACTACGCGTCCTTCTGGAAACCTTCCAGGTCTTACATGCAAAAGGCGGCACAATGTCCATGATAAATGTCAACGAAGTCTTTTACGATATATTAAAGCTGAGCGGTTTTACTGATTTTCTGGATATACAAAGGGCATAGGTCAGCCTCAGTCCAAGATCAAAGATGGAATCCGGGTGAAGGAGAGACCTGATGAAATTAATAAATAAGCTCTTTCCTAAAGGGCTGGCAGGCAAACTGATAAGATTTGTGATCATATTTGTTTTATGCATGGGAATTGTGTTTGTAGCAATGACCCGTATTCTGATTGCCAATCTTCAGAAAGATATACAAAACGAAGAGGTAGAGCGGGAAAAGAGTGTTGATGAACAGTACATCAAGTCGATCGAAGATCAGTCAAAGCAGTCCCTTATGCTGCTCAGTACCTGGGCGGCCGACAGGACTGATGACGAATTCT
The DNA here is from genome assembly GCA_946546925.1 of uncultured Butyrivibrio sp. Lineage (GTDB taxonomy): Bacteria > Bacillota > Clostridia > Lachnospirales > Lachnospiraceae > Butyrivibrio. Next base: position 19,556 of record CAMNOS010000016.1, on the reverse strand, counting down.
GGACTCTCGACCATGACATCAGGGTACTTGCGGCTCAGGTTCAGGATGTATTCATACATCCTGAGAGGTATGAAAGAAACCCTGTGTATGAGCCTGAAAAAGAAAATGGAGGACTGCCATCTCTGCAGCTTCTGTATGCGGGGGAGCGCGACAGCATTGACCCGCATACGCTTGAAATGATGGAGAGGCTCTCAAACCTTGCTCCCATCATGAGGGAGACTTTATGTGGTAATGAGGGATTCACTCTCGATGTATACATATGTACTCCTGATGGTGTGACCCTTGCCATGGATGAATATTCCGACAGGAAGTTTGATGACAGCGGTAAGGTGAAAGCGTATGACCCCACTATCCGCCCCGCATATAAGGGTGCGGTGAGTCTTGGTGATATGTACATCACATCTGCGGTTCACAGTTATTTTTATGATTTTAATGAGGTGGTTTTTGCCTGTCCTGTATATGTGGACGATGAGCTTGTGGCAGTCGTTGAGGCTTCTTCACAGCTTGGAAAGATAGAAAAAATGCTGGCAGAACGAAATGTGGGCGAGTATGGATTCTCAGTCCTTATAGGCAGGGATGGCCAGCTGATCTGCAGCCAGAGGACAGAAGGGGAGTTAAAGCTCAGGGATGATCCCGAAGAGGATATCAGAAATTCCGTAAATCCCGGGCTTAAGCAGATGATAGAAAGCGGTCTTAATGGGGAGAACAACGTCGATATTGTAGAAGTAGACGGAGAAAAGTACTTTGCTGCACATTCACCCATTGAAACTTTCGGGGGTACGCAGCTTTCCTTTGCATATGTAGCTGAGATGACAGCACCTGCCAATACCATTCGCATGATCATGAAAACATCAACAGTCTTTGTCTTACTGGGGATAGAGAATGAACTTAACAATCATTCACTTCGCCTTATTTTGGCGCTTCTGATCTTTATGATAGCTGCAATATTTCTGATGAGCTCAATTGCCAAAAAAAGAGTGCGCCCTATCCAGCAGATGACGGGGGCAGTCAAGGAACTTGTCTCTGAAGACATGGACTTTGAGATGAAGGATGTATATCGGACCGGTGATGAGATAGAGGAACTGGCAGAGGCTTTTGGGGTCATGTCAGGAAGGCTTAAAGAATATGTGGCTGAGATAGTTGCAAATACTGCCGAGAAAGAGAAAATGAAGGCTGAGATGGATGCAGCTTCGCAGATCCAGTTCAAGATGCTTCCAAGTGTGGATCCGGATGCTCAAGCCAGCAACGGATATGAACTAATGGCAGCGATGGCGACGGCCAGGGCTGTGGGTGGAGATCTCTACGACTTCTACTTCCTGGATGAAGACAAGTTGGTGCTTTTGATTGGGGATGTATCGGGAAAAGGAATTACGGCAGCTCTTTTCATGGCACTTAGTAAACAGATGATCAAGTCTCAGATACTCCTTCACAGAGGAGACATCGTCGAGGCTATGAATGAAGCGAACAGGAGGCTGTGCGAGGAAAGTGCGGATGCCATGTTCGTAACCGTATGGATCGGAGTTCTGACGCTTTCCACCGGGCAGCTGGAATTCGTCAATGCAGGCCATATGTACGCTGCAGTTAAAAGAGGAGATGCAGACTTTGTGCTGGAAGAAGATAATCACGGTCTTCTCATGGGCGCTCTGGACTTTGCGACCTACAGTCTTAACACCACGACTCTCCAAAAGGGCGATATTCTGTACCTTTACACTGACGGAGTGACTGAGGCACACAACAGGTCAGACGAATTGTTTGGTGATGACAGACTTCTGGCAGCTCTTAATGAGAATAAGGATGCTTCTCCAAAAGAGCTGGACAGGATAGTAAGAGAACGAATAGAAGAGTTCTGCGACGGCGCAGAGCAGTATGATGACATTACTACTCTGTGCATAAGATATACCGGTAAAGAACAGATATCAGCTGTTGAGACTTGAGAGGAACTGCCTTGTGCGTTCCTCTCTTGGACTGTTTATAAGCTCTCTCGCAGGACCTTTTTCAAGGATGATGCCACCATCCATGAAAATTGCAGTGTCGGCGACATCTCTTGCAAAGGCCATTTCGTGAGTGACGATTATCATTGTGTGATTTCCGGCAAGGCTCCTTATAACCCTGAGAACTTCACCTGTCAGTTCCGGATCAAGGGCTGAGGTCGGCTCGTCGAAGCACAGGATATCAGGTTCAAGGGCGAGGGCTCTTGCTATCGCAACTCTCTGTTGCTGACCGCCGGAGAGCTGGTGCGGGTAGTTGAACATTCTGTCTGCAAGACCCATGTCATCCAAGAGGTGCTTGCCGTTCTCAATTATCTTCTCCCTGGAAAAAGTATCGGAATTAAGAAGGGGAGCAAGTGTCACGTTCTCAAGTGCAGTGTACTGAGGAAAAAGATTGAACTGCTGAAATACGAGTCCAAAGTGAAGTCCGCAATCTCTTAGCCTTTTGTGATCCGTAACGGGACTTGCTCCGTCAAAAAGCTTCTCTCCTCTGACAGTTATGGTGCCCTCATCGGGTGTCTCAAGAAAATTGAGACAGCGAAGAAGGGTTGTCTTGCCGCTTCCTGAGGAACCGATTATAGACAGAGTCTGCCCCTCTTCAAGGTCAAAACTAATTCCCTTTAAAACTTCAGTATTTTCAAATTTCTTTTTGATATTTTTAACTTCTAAAATCGGCATGTTTATATTCTCATCAAGTTTTATCTGAAGTAGCTGAGTTTCTTTTCTATGCTGGCAAAAAATACAGTCAGAAGGCCGCTGAATATGAGGTAGAAGGCACCGGTGTAGAACAGGGGCCAGATTATTCCGCTGCTCTTTATGAAGGCCTGACCGTTCCAGATTATCTCATATACTGCAATTACCCTGGCCAGCGATGTATCTTTGACCAGAGTGATGATCTCGTTGGAGATTGGAGGAACTATCCTCTTGACCAGCTGCAGAAGGTAGATCCTGAAGAAGATCTGTCTGCGCGTAAGGCCCAGAACTATGCCTGCCTCCTTCTGACCCACGGGGATTGACTGTATGCCGCCGCGGTATATCTCAGAGAAATAGCAGGCGTAGTTGATCACAAAGGCAATAAGAGCAGCGGTGAATCTTCCGCCGTTGTCGGTGCCCCAGACATTGACGCCAAGGAAGATCCCGGGGCCGTAGTAGATAACCAGAAGCTGCAGCATTAGCGGCGTTCCGCGGATGATCCATATTATCAGTCTTATGGGATATTTAATTATCGCAGATCTGCTCATAGAGCCGAAGCAGATGATAAGTCCCAGAGGCAGTGCGAAGATCTGCGTCAGGAAAAAGAGCTTTAAAGTTCCCGCAAAGCCTTCAAGCAGGGACGAGGTGACTGTCCAAAACATCAGCAATTTAACTCCTTCTTATGGGGCAATTACAGCATCCTGTACTCCGTAGGTGGTTGCAATGGAAGTTGTTGTTCCGTCTGCGTAATAGCCGGCAAGCTGCTCATTGATATATGCAGTCAGGTCAGAACCCTTGCGGCATCCGATACCGTATTCTTCGGTTGTCAGCTCTACTGTGTGTGTAAGGTCAGGGAAGCTCGTTCCGGGTCCGATCATAGCTCCTGCCATGAGAAGGTCGATAATACAGGCGTCTGATGTTCCTGCGTCAACTTCCATAACTGCGTCAGACTGTGACTGAAGAGAGGTGAAGCTATAGCCGTTATCCTCGGCAGCAGCTTCTCCGGCTGAGCCTGATTCAACTGCAAAAGAAAGACCGCTTACTGAAGCTGCATCGCTGTACTGGTCTGCGGTGGCTGCTGGAACAACTACAACCTGGGCGTTGTTGAGATATGGCTTGGTGCATTCCATTGAATTCTTAACTTCATCGGTGAGAGTCATTCCGTTCCATACAACGTCAATTGATTTGTTGTTGAGTTCCAGGATCTTGTTGTCCCAGTCAATTTCAACGAACTCTACATCTACGCCAAGAGATTCGCCGACTTTTTTGGCAAGGTCAGCGTCAAAACCGATCCAGTTACCGGAGTCATCCTTGTAATCCATGGGGGCAAAATCTGTGATCCCGACGATGAGGGTGCCCTTATCCTTGATGTAATCCAGATCGCTCCCCGATGCCTTGGAACCGCAGGCTGTGAGCCCCAGCATGGCTGTCAGAAGTATCGATGCGACAATTCTCTTTTTCATAATATATCCTCCCTGTATAAAGTTGATTTATCTTAAGCATATTCACTACTTTATCACGTTACCATACCAAATTGCAAGGCTTATTATTCCGATACTTAAATGCAAATGTTTTCTTTTTAATAATTGTCATGTACCATGTAAAGAGTGAGACGGATTTTAAGGGATTATTTTGTTTTAATATATTGAGGAAATAACGCATGAACAATTTTGAGACCGGAAACAGGCAGGAGGCCATAAAGTACAGATTTACCCTCAGGGAGTGCCTATTTGGGGACGCTGTCTTTTACAGGCGTGTAGCTATGGTAGTCCTTCCGATGATAATACAGAATACGCTCAGCAATATTGTCGGCCTTCTTGACAACGTGATGGTTGGACAGGTGGGTACGCTTCCCATGTCATCGGTTGCGATCGTCAATCAGATCCTCTTTGTGTTCTATCTCTGTATATGGGGGTCGCTGGCAGGTGCGGGAATATTCAGCACTCAGTTTTTTGGCAAGGGTGACATGGACGGCGTCAGGTACGCAATAAGGTTCAAGCTTCTTACCGCCATAACTATTTTTACGATTGCGGTGATAGTGCTCTACAGCTTTGGACCTGATCTTGTATCACTGTATATTTCTTCGGATACGCCGGATGCTGACAGGGCTGCGACTCTTGGGTACTGTATAGCTTACCTGAATATCATGCTTGTGGGGCTTTTGCCTTTTTCACTGACCCAGGTATATGCCAGCGCCATGAGGGAGTCGGGGAGGACAACACTTCCCATGGTGGCAAGTATGGTGGCCATGGGTGTGAACTTTGTGTTCAATGCGCTTCTTATCTTCGGACTGTTATTTTTTCCGAAGATGGGGGTTCTCGGTGCGGCAACTGCAACGGTTATCTCCCGTTTTACAGAGCTGTTCATAGTTGTGGCGGGAGCGCACAGAAGAGAGAGCGCCTATGGATTCTTCCATGGGCTCTACAGGAACTTCAGAATTCCCGGGAGCCTTGTTATGCCGATACTGACCAGGTCGCTGCCTCTTCTTTGCAATGAGTTTTTGTGGAGCGTTGCACAGGCCACACTTCTGCAGGCATATTCGATCAGAGGAATTGCTGTGATCGCTGCGATGAACATCAGCGGCACCATTTCTCAGATATTCAACGAAGTCTTTTTATCAATAGGTAATTCCGCAGGTATCATAGTGGGGCAGGAGCTTGGCGCCGACAGACTGGTAAGCGCAAGACGAACGGCGTGGCGAATGGCGGCCCTTAGCATAATGAGCACATTTGTAATGGGGGCACTCCTTGCCATAGCGGCTCCTTTTATCCCGCAGATATACAATACGGAGCCTGAGATTAGGACCCTTGCCACCAGGTTTATCTGGGTAGTTGCAGCCTGCATGCCGATCAATGCCTATGCCAATGTATCCTATTTCACCATGAGATCCGGAGGCAAGACTGCCATTACCTTTTTGTTTGACAGCTGTTTCTCATGGGCGGTATCGGTCCCTGCGGCATATGTACTCTCGAGATTTACGGCTCTTCCCGCGCTCAGTGTCTTTATGATCATAAATATGCTTGAGATCATTAAATGCATAATAGGTTTCTGCCTGGTTCGCAGCGGCGTGTGGGTAAGAAATATTGTCAAGTCTTCCTGATTTTTAGGGAGATTTAAGGTTGAAGGAATATCATCATCATACAGTGAGTAATGTATTTGGAGACTTACGGATATGTTAGATGAGGACTTAATCATGAGAATAATCAAAAATTCATGCATAATTATATTATTGTCTCTTATAGTCACAATAATAGGAATTACCGGCTGCGGACGGTATAACAATGATGCGGGGCAGGATGTAAATGTAAGTGCAGACTCTCCGGGAACTCAAAGCGTGGCTGAAACTGATGCGACGCTTACCATTACTGCTATCAAGGGCGGTGCAGCAGATGCTTTTGTACTTATGAACGGTGAGCATGTGACGCTGATAGATACCGGGCTTGATAAAAAGGCTGATAAGCTTGTGGAATTCTTAAAAGAACAGGGTGTCACAAGAATTGATGAGCTGATAATCACCCATTTTGACAAGGACCACGTTGGCGGTGCGGATTACATTCTGTCAGAATTTGAAGTTGGTACGGTTTATACGACATACAGATCCAAGGACTCCGACGACATCATTTCGTATGATGAGGCTTTGTCAGCAGCAGGACTGACAGAGACCGTGGTAGAAGAGATAACGACATTTACTGCGGACGGAGTAAGTTACACGATATATCCGCCGCAGTCCCGGATGTATGCAGACAGTATAAGCAACAACTCATCTCTGGTCATCAAAGTAAGTGTAGGAGAGAACTCGATGCTCTTTGCCGGAGACGCAGAGTTTGAGCGCATAAGAGAGCTCATCGCCACACCGGGGCTTGAGTCTGTGATCCTTAAGGTTCCGCATCACGGAAGGCTTGCTGCCAACAGCAGGCAGTTCATTGAATACATTTCACCTGAGTACGCGATCATAACTTCGAGCCAATCAGAGCCTGCGGACCAGGAGGTTCTTGATATACTCGATTCGCTGGGTGTTACTACATATTTCACTTTAGATGGCAACGTGACCATAGTCATGACTTCATCTGATATCACTGTGACTCAGTAGGATTTTGCCTGACCGGGGGCACCATTCCTACTTCCAATTTCCAATCAAAAATAGTAGAATAGTAGCGTTATGGACTTATTTGAGTATATGCGCGAAAACAATAAAGAAAAGGAATCTCCGCTTGCCGCCAGGATGCGGCCCAGGACCTTGGATGAGGTGGTGGGCCAGCAGCACATCATTGCCAGGGACAAGCTTCTTTATCGTGCAATAATGGCTGACAAGCTCAGCTCGATAATATTCTACGGACCTCCCGGAACGGGCAAGACTACACTTGCCAAGGTGATCGCAGGTACTACCAAGGCGGAGTTTACCCAGATCAATGCAACTGTTGCCGGCAAGAAGGACATGGAAGAAGTCGTTGCAAAGGCCAAAGACATCCTTGGAATGTACGGCAAAAAGACCATTCTTTTCATAGACGAGATTCACAGGTTCAATAAGGGGCAGCAGGATTATCTGCTTCCGTTTGTGGAGGACGGCACGGTAGTGCTCATCGGTGCTACTACTGAGAACCCCTACTTTGAGGTAAACGGAGCGCTTATATCCAGATCTGTAATATTTGAGCTCAAGCCGCTTTCAAGCGATGATATCAAGGTACTTCTGAAACGCGCAGTGACAGATTCAGAGCGCGGCATGGGAGCCTACAAGGCAGTACTTGATGAGGATGCGGCAGATCTTCTTTCGGATATTGCAGACGGTGATGCGAGGCATGCGCTGAATGCCATCGAGCTCGGAATAATGACCACACAGAGAAGTGACGACGGCCTCATTCATATCACCAGAGAGGTGGCTGAGGAGTGCATACAGAGGAAGGTCGCCAGATACGACAAGGATGGTGACAATCACTACGACACAATCTCAGCTTTCATAAAGAGCATGCGCGGGTCTGACCCGGATGCAGCGGTGTACTATCTTGCAAGGATGCTCAATGCAGGAGAGGACCCCAAGTTTATCGCAAGGAGGATGATGATCTGCGCCTCAGAAGACGTAGGGAATGCTGATCCACAGGCGCTTCAGGTGGCGGTAGCAGCATCACTTGCTGTTGAGAGACTTGGACTTCCTGAGGCAAGGATAACGCTCGCTCAGGCAGTGACATACATCGCCACGGCACCTAAGAGCAATGCCGCTTATCTGGCGGTGGATGACGCCATAAATACAGTCAGGCAGACGGGGAATCTTCCAATCCCCGCGCACCTTCAGGATGCGCACTACAAAGGCGCCGCCAAGCTGGGGCACGGAACAGGGTACAAATACGCTCACGACTACAAGGACCACTATGTCAGACAGCAGTATCTTCCCTATGAACTGAGCGGGAGAGAGTTCTACAGCCCGACAGGAAACGGCTATGAGAAAAAGATAAGTGAGCATATGAAGAGACTCAAAGAGCGCTCTGAAGATGAAAAGGACATATAAGTAACAGAAAAAGAGGAATTAATGGGCAAAAAACGCAAGATGCGAACGGGCAGAAAGGCCCGAAGAAATAAAAGGTTTCTGATGCTGTCGGGAGCGATAGCAATAAGCGCACTGGCGCTGGTTGTGGGACTGGGTGTATGGCTGTTTGTCTCGGAAAAGAACCTGGAACTCTCTCGGCAGGAGAATATCTTTGAAGAAGAACTTGAAGCAGAAGAGGAGAAAAACTCCGAATACATAAATGCGGCTACAATCCATCAGATAGTGGGTGGGGGCAAAACGGTTTCAGAAGCCCTCGGCAAGAGACCTGCTACGGTTGAAATGACAGCTGAGAACAGGGATGAATTTGTCAATATTGCAAGCTGCAGCATAGTGGATTCAAGTAAGGTTCAGGTCTCGGTCACATCTGAGGGTATCCCCAAGAGCGATGACAAGTACTATTATCTTTTTGAGCAGGCGACCTATGATGACGGCTTTGTTGAAGGAAGTGAGCCAATTGCCAGAGTTTACAAGGGAGACGATACTTCTTTCAGCATAGATCTCAACAAGGGGGCAGCCAATACAAGGCTGTTCTCCAAGTTCCAGGTGGCTGTCAAGATGGAGGATAAGTTTGTGCCTGTAAGCCATGCCAAGTACATCACCAATCCCGGAGCATGTGCGGGATACAGCTATGGCGGGATGTCGCACAAGTCGATAAAGGGGCTTCTGCCGGATCCGCTGAGAATAGGAGAGCTTGATGATCTTGGGTGTGAATATGCCACCTACAATATTCCGCTCAATTACATTCTGACTACATCCGGGGGAATATCCTATTCCTACGGCGGCGTCACCTACCATTTCAACGCAGGTATCATTGAGAATTACGACAGGCTCTTTACACGGCTCAACAACATGGGAATCGATGTTGCCGCTATCATACTGAACAACGCCAGCACCTCGGCCTATCCCGAGATCACACATCCAAGTGCGAGATCAGGATCCACGGCACCTTACTACATGTTCAACGCTTCCGATGAGCGGGGCGTCAAGGCACTTGCAGCTATTGGAAGCTTCCTTGCCGGCAGATACTCAGGTTCGGGGCACGGCAAAGTAAGCATGTGGATCATCGCCAATGAGGTCAACGCAAGAAGAGAATACAACTACATGTCCCATGTGGATGTGAACACCTATACGGTAGCTTTTACCAGGGCATTCAGAGTGTTTTATAACGCCATTAAGAGTCAGAACTCAGCTGCACAGGTTTATATCCCTCTGGACCAGAGGTGGACCTACAATACCGAGAAGACAGGGGATTATGACGCCAAGGATGTCCTTGATATATTTGCCTCTTCGATATCCGATTACGGCAACATTGACTGGGGACTTGCGGCACACCCGTATTCATTCCCAAATGGCAATACCGCTTTCTGGAATTCATCCAAATATGTGAACCACACGGAGACGACTCCCTGCATAACCATGGACAACATCGAAGTCCTCACCAATTATATGCAGAAGGAAGCAATGCTTGATACCTCGGGGAATGTCAGGTCGATCATACTGAGCGAGATCGGGTATTCTTCGACTTCCGGTCAGGCACTTCAGGCAGCAGCTTTTGCCTACGCCTATGTCAAGATGGAGCAGAACGGCTATATCGACGCGCTGATGCTCTCGAGGCAGACCGATGCGGGGGATGAGATAGCAGCCCTTGGGCTTGCACTGGGACTTCAGACTACGGGCGGCGGTAAAAAACAGATCTGGAATGTTTTCAAATATATAGATACGGATAAACGCAGTGAAGTAATATCTTTTGCATATGACATTGTAGGTAAGACATTCTGAAAAAATCTATTATTTATCTGAGGAGGAGCGCATGACAAACGCGGAGAAAGCACTTAAACTTCATGAAGAGTGGCAGGGCAAACTTGAGATCAGGTCAAAGGCAGAGGTCAAGTCCAAAGAGGATCTGGCACTTGCTTACACACCCGGGGTTGCGGAGCCCTGTAAGCTGATAGCAGAGGATAAGGATCTGGCTTACAAATATACCATCAAATCCAATACGATAGCAGTTGTTTCTGATGGCAGCGCCGTGCTGGGACTTGGTAATATCGGTCCTCATGCAGCGATGCCTGTTATGGAGGGCAAGGCTGTTCTCTTTAAAGAATTCGGCGGAGTCAATGCAATTCCGATATGTCTTGATACTCAGGACACAGAGGAGATAATTAAGGCGGTCAGATACCTTGCTCCGGGCTTTGGCGGCATCAATCTGGAAGATATTTCAGCTCCAAGATGCTTTGAGATCGAGGAGAGATTAAAAGAGATGCTGGACATACCTGTTTTCCATGATGACCAGCACGGGACAGCCATTGTCGTACTTGCCGGAATAATCAACGGACTTAAGGTGGTTGGCAAAGAAAAGGAGAACTGCAAGGTTGTGGTTAACGGTGCAGGAAGCGCCGGAATCGCGATAACAAGGCTGCTTCTTAACTACGGCTTCAAGAATGTGACACTCTGCGACAAGGTCGGAATACTCAACAAAAACACTGAGAACCTCAACTGGATGCAGAAGAAGATGATGGATGTCACCAATCCTGATCAGCTTTCAGGTTCCCTTGCAGATGCGCTCAAAGGGGCTGATATTTTTGTCGGAGTTTCTGCCCCCGGCATCGTAACCAAGGAAATGGCATCTCAGATGAACAGGGATGCTATCATGTTTGCAATGGCCAATCCCGTTCCGGAGATCATGCCTGATCTTGCTAAAGAAGCCGGCGTAAGAGTCATCGGAACAGGAAGAAGTGACTTCCCGAATCAGGTCAACAATGTGCTTGTATTCCCGGGAATATTTAAGGGAGCCCTTGAGACCAGAGCCAGACAGATCACTGAGGAGATGAAGCTTGCTGCTGCAACAGCACTTGCAGGCCTTGTGCCGGACGAGGAACTGTCCGATGAGAACATCCTCCCTGCAGCATTTGATCCGAGAGTTGCCGATGTGATCAGCAGCGCTGTAAAGGCACATGTAAAAGATTAAACGGAGCATAAGAATTGAGTTCGCAATACCTTACACTATACAAAATGCTGGTGCTTTATATGCTTAAGAGGTGCGAGAGCCCTCTTTCCAAAGCACAGATATATGATTTTATCCTGGAAAAAGAGTATACCAATTACATGACATTGCAGGAGGCTTTTGGTGAGCTGGCTTCCTCTGAACTTATCGTTGAAAAGACCATGGGGAACAGGACCTACCTTGAGATAACCGAGGAAGGCTCCCAGACTCTTGAGTTTTTCGGCAACAGGATAAATCCTTCCATAAGGCAGGATATAGATTCGTATCTCAAGGACAACAGCATGAAGCTCAGAAACGAGTCCTCAGTCCTTGGCGATTACCGCAAGATCGGGGAGAACGAGTATGAAGTCAGCCTTCTTGTGAGGGAGGGCGGAAGAGAACAGCTGGGCATCAAACTGGTGGTTCCTGTCGAAGAGATGGCCCAGGCAATGCTTGATAACTGGCAGAAAAAGAGTGAGGATATATACAGCTACCTGTACTCTAAGCTGATGTAAAAAAGAAGCCCTCAAAGTTAGATATCATCTGACTTTGAGGGCTTTATTGAGCTGATGACGGGAATCGGACCCGTGACCTCCGCACTACCAATGCGACGCACTACCGACTGTGCTACATCAGCTTGTGTTGTCGAAGCGACAACCGCAAAAATTATTATATCAATCAGAGAAGCTTGTGTCAATCAAAAATATAAAATAACAGATGCTTTATTGTTGGTTGATAACTGACATGTAGTATGAGTACAGGCTCTTATAGGTGTCTGAGGAGTAATGCAGACCATCCGCTGTGCTGAATCCTGCCTGCTGAAGGTATGAATAACCGTCAATCCAGTTGACTCTCGGATCAAGCTCCGTCTGGAGCCTTGTGTTGAAGGCTTCTATCTGAGCGTTGGTAACCGTAGGGCAGTTGCCTACAGGAGTTACTGCGGCGTAATAAACCGTGATGCCTGCGTTTATCCAGGTGTCGATGTTGTTATTGACCAGTTTGATATATTTGCCGGCATTGGCCAGGTCGTTGACACCGAAGTTAATGATCATCTTGGTGCCGTTTCCTGCACAGGTGCTTATCTTCGGAAGTACTGTTGACTTGAAGTAGCTGTATCCTTCACCAATCTCTGCGATATATGCCTTGTCGGATGAGCCGACTGCCATCTTGAGCTGCACGGTTCTTGAATCACCTACGAAGAGATAGGGGATTCCCGGAAGACTCTGTACCACATAATCTCCTTTTATAAAGGCCGTGGAGTCTTTGTAGGATACCTCATACCAGCCGTTGTTGGTCTCTCCCGTCACCTCAACGTTGCTGCCCCATTTGAGCTTGCCAACCTTGTCATAGTCTGTACCTGCGCCGCTTCTGACATTGACGGTGTCACTGGTGTACATGCTTACGGGAGCTTCGTACTTGGTTACGGTATATACAGTCTTCTCCAGGACTGCTGTGGCCTCCTTGGCTGATACTGTAACGGTCTCTGAGGCCTCCTCGCCCTTTGCGGTATAGGAGTAATCGTCTGCTGCGTAGTCATCGTCGTATTCAGCATCTATGGCAACTTCTGCGGTGCTGTCCTGTCCGGCGTTCATGGTCTCTTTGGCTTCTTCGCTGATGCTAAGGCTTACAACCGGTTCGATCTTCTTATCCATATGGGTCGCAAGTATGGTTATTATAAGGAAAGAGGCCGCAAAAGCGGACAGTATTATTAAGCTGTTTCCATTTATATTTTGTCGTTTCATCGCTAGAAATTTTACATTAGCTGTAATAATATGTCAAATCTGCTTAAGATGGCAGTGGGCTGAAGTTGACTACAGAGGCAAAAACCAATATAATTTTCTAAGCTGAAAAGGCTTAGAAATCAAGAAAAAACAGAAAGCGAGAACAGAGTATGAGAGTAGTTATTCAGGACAACTATGACAAGATGTGCCTCTGGGCAGCGGGCTACATCAGGATGCGCATTGAGAAGCACAACAATGGCCCTGAGAAGGATCGTCCCTTCGTACTTGGTCTTCCCACAGGCTCAAGCCCTATCGGGGTGTACAGGGAGCTTGTAAGAATGAACAAGGCAGGAGAGATCTCTTTTGCCAACGTTGTAACCTTCAATATGGATGAATATCTCGGACTTCCAAGGGAGCATGATCAGTCCTACTGGTACTTCATGCACGACAATTTCTTTGACCATCTTGTCGATATGAAGCCGGAGAACATCAACATCTTAAACGGCATGACCGATGATCCCAAGAAGGAGTGCGCAGATTATGAGAAGAAGATCGCATCATACGGCGGCATAGATCTTTTCATGGGTGGTATCGGAGTTGACGGACACATCGCTTTCAATGAACCATATACAAGCCTTACATCCCGCACAGGAGTAAGGGATCTGACAACCGACACCAGGATTGTGAATTCAAGATTCTTTGGAAATGACCCCGAGAAGGTTCCAGCACAGGCACTTTCAGTGGGCGTTGGAACTGTTACAGATTCCAGGGAAGTTCTTATCCTTATAAACGGACACAACAAGGCAAGGGCTCTTGCAGCAACCGTAGAAGGACCTGTGAGCTCCAAGTGGACCTGCAGTGCTCTTCAGATGCACAACGGCGCTATCATTGCCTGTGATGAGCCTGCCTGCGGCGAGCTTACTGTTGATACTTACAAGTATTTCCTCGATATTGAGAAGAAAGAGAGGCTTTGATCATGTATACAATCTCAGATCTGTACGATCTGGACCACACTCTGGCCGCAGATTACTTAAGGGGCTTTACTTACCCCTGGGAAGCGCTTAAGGGAATCAAGGACTTTATCCTTGAACTTGGTCCCAAGCTTGGTGATGGCTATAAGGAAGTAAAAGAAAACGTATGGGTACACGAGAGCGCTACCGTATTTGAGAGCGCATATCTTGGTGCTCCATGTATTATCGGACCCGGCACCGAAGTTCGCCACGGCGCATTCATCAGAGGATCAGCTCTTGTTGGTGCTGACTGCGTTGTCGGCAACAGCGTTGAGCTCAAGAACGTAATCCTCTTTGACCACGTTCAGACTCCTCACTACAACTATGTCGGAGACAGTATTCTCGGCTACTACTCACATATGGGTGCAGGTTCAATCACATCCAATGTCAAGAGTGACAAGAAACTCGTAGTTGTTCACAACGGCACAGAGCAGATGGAGACCGGTATCAAGAAATTCGGCGCAATGCTTGGCGACCACGTTGAAGTGGGCTGCAATGCGGTCTGCAATCCCGGAACAGTCATCGGAAGGAATTCCAATGTTTATCCCACTTCCTGCGTAAGAGGTGTTGTTCCAGAGAACTCTATCTACAAGAACAACGGTGAGATCATTCACAAGGAGGAGCGATAATGGGCAAGTATTTCGGAACAGACGGCTTCAGGGGAGAAGCCAACAAGAACCTCACATTTGAGCATGCGGTTCAGATAGGAAGATATCTCGGCTGGTACTACGGCGCCAACCACGGCAAGAAGGCCAAGATCGTTATCGGTAAGGACACCAGAAGGAGCAGTTACATGTTTGAGTACGCTCTTTGCACAGGCCTCATGGCAAGCGGAGCAGATGCGTACATCATGCATGTTACGACTACACCTTCTGTTGCATATATCACAAGGGTTGATGATTTTGACTGCGGCATCATGATCTCCGCATCCCACAACCCATACTACGACAACGGTATCAAGCTCTTTAACGGCAATGGCGAGAAGATGGATGAGGAGACAATCCTTCGGGTTGAGGACTACATCGACGGCAAGATCGACATCCCTGTTGCACAGAAGAACGAGATCGGAAGAACAGTCGACTACGTTGCAGGAAGAAACCGCTACGTCGGATACCTTATCTCCAACTCCAAGTACAGCTTCAAGGACAAGAAGGTGGGACTTGACTGTGCCAACGGCGCATCCTGGCAGATCGCCAAGGGAGTTTTTGATGCCCTCGGAGCCAAGACCTATGTCATCAACAATGAGCCTGACGGTTTCAATATCAATACAGACTGCGGATCGACTCACATCGAGCATCTTCAGAAGTTTGTCGTTGAGAAGGGACTTGATGTTGGGTTTGCTTTCGACGGCGACGCAGACAGATGCCTTGCTGTAGATGAGAAGGGCAACGTCATTACAGGTGACCACATCATCTACATCTATGGACTCTATCTCAAGGAGCGAGGCGCTCTTAACAACAACAAGGTCGTTACAACCGTAATGAGTAATTTCGGCCTCTACAAGGCCCTCGACAAGGTTGGCATCGAATACGAGAAGACCAAGGTCGGTGACAAGTACGTCTATGAGAACATGGTGACCTACGGACACAGAGTAGGCGGTGAACAGTCCGGACACATCATCTTCACCAAGTATGCAACTACAGGAGACGGTATCCTTACAAGCCTTAAGCTTATGGAAGTAATGCTTGCCAAGGAGAAGCCTATGAGCGAGCTTGCTGCACCTGTTGTATTCTACCCTCAGGTACTTAAGAACGTGCGTGTTAAGAGCAAACCCGATGCACAGAATGACCCGGATGTTCAGAAGGCAGTTCAGGAGGTTGCTGATGCTCTCGGTGATACAGGCCGCATCCTTGTAAGAGAATCAGGAACCGAGCCCGTGATCAGGGTTATGGTTGAGGCAGAGAGCGATGAGATCTGCGAGAAGTACGTTGACAGCGTTATAGAAGTGATCAAGAATAAAGGACATTTGGAGTAAAAATATATGTGTGGAATAGTAGGATATATCGGACATCAGCAGGCAGCACCGATTCTGCTGGATGGTCTTTCAAAACTTGAGTACAGAGGATATGACTCTGCCGGTATCGCCGTAAGAGACGGCGACGGAGCATCTGTCGTAGTTAAGACGGTTGGTAAGCTTGCCAATCTTTCCAACAAGACTAACGGCGGAGCCGCCATTTCAGGATGCTGCGGCATAGGTCACACAAGATGGGCAACTCACGGAGCACCCAGTGTTATCAATGCCCATCCACATGTGAGCGGAAGCTTCGAACACACCGGTTCGGGCAGGGACGATTCAGATGTGATCGGTGTTCACAACGGAATCATCGAGAACTATCAGGAACTCAAGGCCAAGCTCATGAGACACAATTATGAGTTCTACTCAGAGACTGACACTGAGGTTCTCATCAAGCTGGTTGACTATTACTACAAGAAGTACAAGGTAGGTCCTATCGACGCCATTGCCAAGACTCTTGTGAGAGTCCGCGGCTCCTATGCTCTTGAAGTAATGTTCAAGGATTATCCCGGAGAGATTTACGTTGCAAGGCAGCAGTCCCCTATGATCATCGGTGTCAAGGGCGATGAGAGCTTCATTGCATCTGATGTTCCCGCAATCCTTAAGTACACAAGGGATGTCTACTACATAGACAACCTTGAGATGGCAAGGATCAGAGCCGGGGAAGTTACTTTCTTCAACCTCGACGGCGATGAAGTTGAGAAGGAGCTCAAGACTGTTACATTCTCAGCTGAGGCAGCAGAAAAGGGCGGTTACGAGCACTTCATGATGAAGGAGATCCACGAGCAGCCCAAGGTTGTTGATGACACCATTAACAAGTATGTCAAGGACGGCAGAATCGACCTCTCAGAGGTAGGTATCACAGCAGAGGACGCAGCCGATATCAATGAGATATACATTGTTGCCTGCGGATCGGCATGGCACGTAGGAATGGAGATACAGTACGTCGTAGAGGATCTCACTGACATCACGGTCAGGTGTGAGCTTGCATCCGAGTTCAGATACCGCAAGATGCACCTCAATCCCAACGCGCTGGTTGTCGTTATCTCCCAGTCGGGAGAGACTGCAGACTCACTTGCAGCCCTTCGAATGGCAAAAGAGAACGGCCTTAAGACACTGGCAATCGTAAATGTTGTAGGATCTTCAATTGCCAGAGACGCAGATCACGTCATGTATACCCTTGCAGGACCGGAGATCTCGGTTGCAACTACCAAGGCATACAGCTGCCAGCTCATCTGCGGATATCTTCTTGCTCTCAAACTTGCAGAGGCAAGAGGAACTCTCACAGACGCTGACCGCATGAAGTATTACATAGATGAGATTAAGAGTATTCCGGGCAAGATTGAGAAGATCCTGGAGGAGAAGGAGAGACTGCAGTGGTTCGCAGCAAAGTTTGCCAACGCTCAGGATATATTCTTCATCGGAAGAGGACTTGACTATGCGATCTGCCTTGAGGGAAGCCTTAAGATGAAGGAAGTAAGCTATATTCACTCTGAGGCCTATGCAGCAGGTGAGCTCAAGCACGGAACAATCTCCCTCATCGAGAAAGGAACTCTTGTTATCGGAGCCCTCACACAGCCAGCGCTGTATGAGAAGACCATCTCCAACATGCTTGAGTGCAAGAGCCGCGGAGCATACCTCATGGGTCTTACCTCCTACGGCAAGTACGAAGTTGAGGATCAGTGCGACTTCACTGTATATGTACCCAAGGTAGACGAGCACTTCGCAGGAAGCCTTGCGATCATACCTCTTCAGCTTCTTGGTTACTATACCTCTGTGGCTAAGGGACTTGATGTTGATAAGCCAAGGAATCTGGCTAAGAGTGTTACAGTAGAATAATAATTCATGGACAGGTCATAGTCTTATGACAGGTGATATATGACGGGGTGAGCTGAAATTTCGGCTCACCCCTTTTTATGCGTCATGATTGAATCTGATCTTATGAATTTACCTGAGAATTACAAAGCTCTGCGGTGCCATGAGCAGGGAGTTTTCCTTGATCTCGGTGGAACCGATCTCGAAGACTTTCTCGTGCTTCTTTTTCATGCTGACCGATGACTTTTTGTCTGAAGGGTTGATCGCTACATAGAGGTTTCCGCGCTTATATACGAATGGAAATTCCTCAGCTTCTGCATATATTACTTCAAAGGAGCTGTCGGCTCTGAAGTCTTCGTACTCATGGCGGATTGCCGTGAGTATTTTTATCGTGTTAAGAAGCGAGGACGGGTCTTTTGCCTGATCTTTAACAGTTGGAGCATCATCTGAGGTGTCTGTCGGAAGGTAGAGCTTATCCTTGGGCGCATTTGAAAAGCCGTGGTTCTCGCTGTTGTCCCACTGCATGGGGGTGCGTGAACCTGTGCGGGTGTAGCCGCCTTCCTTGGTTGGTATGTCGAGATAGCGCATTCCAATCTCATCTCCGTAGTATATGAAGGGCACTCCGGGAAGGGTGAGGAACATGGCGGTCATGAGCTTGAGCTCATCGTAGTCAAGAGTCCTGCGGGGTCTTGGAGTGTCGTGGTTGCAGGTGATAAAGCTTATGTAGCCGTCGGTATGTGTTGCGTCGTACTTGGGCAGATAATCATTGAGAAAGCGCATGATATCGCCGTTTCCGTCTTTCTTAAGAAAACTTCTGTCGCCACCCTTGGTCTCATAGTCGCGAAGCAGAGTATTGTAGCCATTTCCGTGATGGTCAAGATAGAAATCGGCGTGGAAGCCGTACTTAAGTGCCTGCTGCGGATTGCTCCACTCAGAGATAATGGCTGCCTCCGGATAATCCTTATCAAGCATTGCGCGGATATCCTTCCAGATCTCGCCTGTGGCAGATTTGTTCTCGTCGTCGTTTTTGACAAGCGAATCTGCCATATCTACCCTGAAGCCGTCGCATCCGTGATCAAGCCAGAATCTCATTACATCCTTCATCGCTTCTCTTGTAGCGATGCAGGCGGGATCGTCCACAGGCTTCTGCCAGTCCTCTTTAATATTCAGAAAGCCGTAGTTGAGGGCGGGCTGGCACTTAAAGAAGTTAAGCATATAGCAGCCGTTTCTGTCAGCTTCGCCGCCGATGTAGGGGTGGCCCTCAATTCCCTGGATCCAGTGACTGGTCCAGATATATCTGTCGGAATATTCGTTCCTGTCAGCTTTTTTGCTCTCGAGAAACCACTCATGTTCCTCTGATGTGTGGCCGGGTACCAGGTCGAGAAGAACGTGGATGCCCCGGGCATGAGCCTCGTTAAAAAGCCTGTACAGATCCTCGTTGGTTCCGTATCTTGGGGCGACCTTCTTGTAATCTCTGACATCATAGCCTGCATCCTTGAAAGGAGAGTCATAACAGGGGTTGATCCACAAAGCATTGCAGCCAAGGTCTTTCACATAATCAAGTTTCTCGATGATACCCTGAAAATCTCCGATACCGTCCCCGTTGGTATCATTGAAAGACTGGGGATAAATCTCATAAAAAACAGCGTCTCTAAGCCATGCCGGCATAATCGTACCTCCCATTTTCTATTGTTTTCATAACTTGCATTACACTTCCTTAAAGACTAAAAACCGTATATTTGAACAGTAACACAAATTCTGATAACAATCCAGCATTTTTTCGGAAACGTTTCCGA
>CAMNOS010000015.1 GCA_946546925.1 uncultured Butyrivibrio sp. | reverse complement strand
GAATCTACTCAGATGAACTTGATAAGCTCGTTCTTGAGGCAAGAACTGTAACAGACCAGGCAGTTCGTAAGGCTCTTTACAAGGAAGCTCTTGACTTCGTTGTAGATTACGCCTGCGAGATCCCCGTATATCAGAGACAGGACTGCACAATCTACAGCTCAGAGAGAGTAAATGTTGATTCTATCACACCTGATCAGACAACATACTACACATTTATGGATGAGATCCAGAATATTGCTATGAATTGAGCGATATGAGCGATATAAGGATTCAAAGTCGCAAGGCGTGGTGCTCGCACCAAACGCCTTGCGACCTTGGAGACTTAACGGACATGAGGATGAAGGCATACTTGCCGGAATCCGTATATTGCGGAGTAAGGTATTATATTTTTTTTGTCATTTTTTCAGCACTTTAAGGAGCAGCACAATGAAGAAGTTTATTATTAGGAGACTGCTTATATCTGTAGTTCTTCTATTCTTTGTATCAATGATCATATACGCAATCATGCGACTGATGCCCACATCTTATGTTGAGACTCAGGCGATGGCGCTTGCCACAAGGCCCGGTTCCAAATCTTATCAGGAATGGGTTGACCAGCTCAATGCTCAGTATGGTCTTGATACCGGCATCGTACAGGGGTATTTTAAATGGGCATCTAAGGCAATAAGACTTGATTTTGGGGAATCATGGTATTTCAATCAGCCTGTACTTCAGAAGTTTTCCAGTGTTATCTGGTATTCTTTTGGTCTGGGACTGGCTTCATTCATCATCGAAATAATTATTGCTATTCCTGCCGGAATACTGGCAGCAAGGAAACAGTATTCACTTGCAGATTATGCGATCACGGTTATTGCGCTTATAGGAATTTCACTTCCCAGCTTTTTCTTTGCCACAATTTTGAAATATATCTTTTCCATAAGACTTGGATGGGTGGATCTTTACGGAATTGTAAGTCGTATGCATGAGTCCATGTCACCGACCGGAAAAGTTTTAGATATGATAAGGCACATGATACTTCCTACACTTACACTTGTGGTTGTCAGCATCGGTAGCCTTATGCGTTATACCAGAGCCAATATGCTTGAAGTTCTTAATTCTGACTATATAAGGACAGCCAGAGCCAAGGGACTTTCTGAGAACAGAGTCGTCAACCATCACGCCTTCAGAAATACACTTATTCCTATCGTTACACTTCTCGGCGGATCACTTCCGGGACTTTTTGGCGGTGCCATGATCACTGAGACACTGTTCCAGATTCCGGGCATCGGTTACACATTCTATCAGTGCGTAACTCAGGGAGATATTCCTTTTGTTATGTTCTACATGGTATTCATGGCAGTACTCATACTCCTTGGAAACCTTATCGCAGATATCACATATGCTCTTGTTGATCCGAGAGTAAGAGTTAATTAAGAAAGGAGGAAGAGCAGATGGAAAACACGAATAATCAGAATGAAGAGATGACTCTTGACGACGCTGCCAGAGTAAAAGTTCTTTCTCCCGGAATGATGGTCTTCAAGCGTTTCATCAGAAACAAACTTGCCATCGTTGGAATTATCATCATAGTGTTCATGTTCCTGTTCTCTTTTGTGGGAGGTCTTATCTGTCCTTACTCACAGAGTCAGGTATTCTATACAACCGAGAAGATCCTCAAGGATTATGCGGGAGCTACAGCTATCGACCAGTATCAGATCCAGCAGAAGGATGGCGTAGAGCTTCCTTCAGATATTTTTTCAAAGACACTGATCGCTACCTCAACAGGAAAGTACGTATTTGAGTCAAGAAAAGGCGATCTTATGGGCATCGGCAATGTGGGAGAAGGTGTGTACGTTATCTACTCCCTCGAACAGGTCAAGATGCTTCTCAAAAAGAATGCGGCTTACGACGCAGCCGTTGCAGCCGGAGAGAACTTCTTTACAGACGGCGACAAGACATACCTCTTCCAGGATTCAGGAGCTGCAACCCCCGATGTATACGAGGCAACAGAGCTTGCAGTTGCCGCAATGAAGTCCTTTACGGGATATGCCAAGGACACAAAGTTTTCCTATGAGTTCTACCGCGGAGCCCTGGTTGCAGAGGCAGACGGTGAAAAGAGTTTTGAAGCAGACGGCAAGACCTATACAGTTGAAGGCGACGTCATCCTTGACGGCGACACAGAGTATGCATTTATTTCAGATCAGAACTTCAATGCAGCTAATTCAGGCGTTTTCATCAGCCCTGCTTACAAGCACGCTGCTATGGATGCGGTAGAGGCAGGACAGAGCTCTTTTGTATTTGCAGATGAAAACGGAGAAGACGTCGAGTATGTTATAGAGAACAAGAACGGACAGTACACATTCAGAAAGTATCAGGAGACCAGAGTCATCGACACCTATGCAAGGCCTTCAGCTGCGCACTGGGTAGGAACAGATGCCAACGGAATGGATCTTCTGGCAAGACTTATGTACGGCGGACGTATCTCACTTCTCATCGGTTTCGTTGTTATCTTTATCGAGGTATTTATCGGAATGATCATGGGCGGTATCGCAGGCTTCTTCGGAGGCTGGGTTGATAACCTCCTGATGCGTTTCGTCGATGTTGTTTACTGCATTCCTACAATGCCGCTTTATCTGATCCTTGGTTCCATCATGGACTACTATCAGGCAAGTGCAACAACGCGTATCTACATGCTCTGCATTATCATGGCGGTTATCGGATGGGTTGGTATTGCTCGTATCGTCAGAGGTCAGATCCTCTCACTTCGTGAGCAGGAGTTCATGGTTGCTGCAGAGGCAACGGGAATCAGCACCTACAGACGTATCTTCAAGCACCTTATCCCTAATGTAGTTCCTCAGCTCATTGTTTTTGCCAGCATGGGTCTTGGTGATGTCATCCTTGCGGAGGCAACACTTTCATTCCTTGGACTTGGAATCAAGTATCCTGCAGCTTCCTGGGGAAGTATCATCAACGCAGTTAATGATTCATACGTTATGAGTAATTATGTATTCGTATGGCTCCCTGCAGGTCTGTTCATACTGCTGACCGTCCTTGCCTTTAACTTTATCGGCGACGGACTTAGGGATGCTTTTGATCCAAAGATGAAGAGGTAATTTTTTAGGAGAAATAAAATGGCTAAGAATTCTAATTATATCTCTGCCAAAGAGTCCCGGAGGATCACACGGGAAAACCGCAAGATAACGGCAGCGATAGAGAAAAAGAGAAACAGAAAACACATTCCGGAGAGCGAATACATCACGCAGATGAAGGATCCGCGAAACTGCGTTGAGTTTGATAACGTACACACATATTTCTTTACAGATATAGGAACAGTTAAGGCTGTAGACGGCGTCTCTTTTGAGGTGCCCATCGGTAAGACAGTGGGTATCGTTGGTGAGTCAGGCTGCGGTAAATCAGTTACAAGTCTTTCTCTGATGCAGCTGGTTCAGCGCCCCGCAGGTCAGACTGTTGAGGGGGAGATAAGGTTCAACACAGGAGACAAGGCAATCAATGTTGTGAATGCGCCTGCTTCGTATATGCAGAAGCTTCGCGGCAATTCAATGGGTATGATATTCCAGGAGCCCATGACCAGCCTCAACCCCGTCTTCAGAATCGGCGATCAGGTTGATGAAGTTATTAAACTGCACAATCCTTCAATGAGTTCAGAAGACATCAGGAACCGTACCATGGAGATGCTCCAGCTGGTAGGTATAGCCAACAAGGAGGGCGTCTACAGGATGTACCCTCATGAGCTCTCAGGTGGTATGAGACAGCGTATCATGATCGCTATGGCTCTTGCCTGCGATCCCAAGCTCATTATTGCGGATGAGCCCACAACAGCTCTTGATGTTACCATCCAGGCTCAGATCCTTGATATCCTTCGTGACCTCAAGGACAAGATCAACAGCTCCATCATGCTTATCACCCACGACCTTGGTGTTGTTGCTGAGATGGCTGACTACGTTGTTGTTATGTATGCAGGCCGTGTTGTTGAGAAAGGCACAGCAAGAGAGATCTTCAAGGATCCCAGACATCCTTACACCATTGGACTTATGAATTCCAAGCCCGTGGTAGGAAAGCATGTAGACAAGCTCTACAGCATACCGGGCAACGTTCCTAACCCCATCGATATGCCCAACTACTGTTATTTCAAGGACAGATGTGAGATGTGCGTAGCCAAGTGCAGCGGAGCATATCCCGGTAAGTACAGAGTTTCGCCCACACATGAGGTGAGCTGCTACAGATGTGAGGAAGGAGGTGCGGCTTTATGAGCACAGAGAACATTCTTGAAGTGAAGAGCCTCAAGAAGTACTTCCCCATCAAGGGTGGTTTCTTCGGAGGTGTGACAGGAAATGTAAAGGCTGTGGATGATGTTTCTTTTACCATAAAGAGAGGAACTACAATGGGCCTTGTGGGAGAGTCAGGATGCGGTAAGTCTACGACCGGGCGCACGATCTTAAGGCTCCTTGAAAAGACAGAGGGAGACATCATTTTTGACGGCCAGGATATAAGCAAGCTTGATAAAAAACAGCTTCGTGAACTCAGGACCAAAATGCAGATCATTTTCCAGGATCCTTATTCATCTCTTTCACCAAGACTTCCCATCGGCGAGATCATCGGCGAAGCAGTAAGGGAGCACAAGATCGTTCCTGTCAGTGAGTACGATGAGTACATCAGCAAGGTAATGAAGGAGTGCGGCCTGCAGGAGTACCACAAGGACAGATATCCGCATGAATTCTCCGGTGGACAAAGACAGCGTATCTGTATCGCAAGGGCTCTTGCTCTTAAGCCTGAGTTTGTTGTCTGCGACGAGCCTGTATCTGCGCTGGACGTTTCCATCCAGGCACAGATCATCAACCTTTTGAAAAAACTTCAGGAGGACAGGGGACTTACTTATCTATTTATATCCCATGACCTTTCTGTTGTAGAACATATCTCAGATACCATAGGCGTTATGTATCTGGGCAACCTGGTAGAGACAGGCAATACAGAGGATATTTTTGCCAAGCCTCTTCACCCATATACACAGGCACTTTTCTCAGCTATTCCCATGCCTGATCCGGATATCAGGAAGGAGAGAGTTCTTCTTCAGGGCGATATCCCTTCACCTGCCAATCCGCCTTCAGGATGCAAGTTCCATACCAGGTGCTCAAAATGCATGGAGAAGTGTAAGAACACTGTTCCCCAGCCCAAAGATATGGGCAACGGACACGTGGTATGCTGCCATCTGTACGAATAATATTCAGAGTCAACGGTTTTCCGTTGGCTCTTTTTTAGTATTGTGTTTAATTTCGTTGTATGATCATACTAAAAGAAATGGCTATTTACCAACTCGTGGTTGATATTTATAAATTTCCGAAGCATTCGTGCTCCGGTCTTTTAATGGCATTAGCCTGATGCCTCTACCTGATATAACTCAGGCTACATTAAGTCTTGTTACTGTTTCGTTTCCGGTGGCAAAAACAGGGGCATTATGTTAGAATTATAGTCGGCAAAAACTAAATTATTCATTTTAGTTTACTAAATTTAAAGGGGATTTATTATGGCTAAAACAATGGCTGAATGGAAAATCGGCGATCCCATGATCAATGAGAATGATTACTGGCAGGACCCTGATTACAAGGCTCCGGATCCTGAAAAGGAGAAGCTGGTTCTCAAACTTGCAACACTGATCACGGACCGATATGTCAAGAAATATACAGGGAAGATCAATAACAGAGATCCTGAGTACTGGATGCTTGATCTTATTCTCAATAAGGAGCAGGTGAAGTTCCTGCTTAATTTCAAAAAGACAAGGGTTCCCTATTCACTTGAGGAACTATCAGAGATGAACAATATGTCCCTTGAGGACACCGGGAAGATGGTTGAGCGCCTCAGATGGATAGGCATCATTGAGCAGAACAGAGCCAGGACCGAGGATAAGCACCTTCAGTATGAGCTGCCGATATTCGTACCGGGCTCAGCTGAGTTTATGATGATGCAGGACAAACTCACAGATGAGTTTCCACAGCTCGCTACATTCTTTAACCTTATGACCCAGCTTCCGCTTGCGGGGATAACCCAGATGGTTCCTCCGGGAGGAGCAGGAATCGGAATGCATGTCATTCCCGTTGAGAAGGCGATCAGCATGGAGAATCAGTCCGTACCTGTTGAGCATCTTTCACGCTGGATCGACATGTATGACAAATTTGGAATTTCCGAGTGCTCCTGCCGCAAACAGCAGGCAATGAGAGGGGAGGGATCCGGAGAGATCCGCGGCGAGTACTGCATTGGCATGGGTGATATGGCTGAGTACATGGATGATCGTGGAATCGGTCACTACATCACCAAGGAAGAGGTTTATGAGATCCTGGAGAGGGCAGAGCGTCACGGCTATGTTCACCAGATCACTAATATAGACGGCGAGGGCAAGATTGTAGCCATCTGTAACTGCGCGCCCGGCGTATGTAATGCGCTTCGCACATCGCAGCTGTACAACACTCCCAACATGTCTGCATCAGCGTACAGGGCACATGTTGAGAAGGACAAGTGTGTTGCCTGCGGCAAATGCGTTGAAGTGTGTCCTGTCGGAGCAGCTAAGCTCGGACAGAAGCTCTGCAAAAAGAATGGCAGTGATGTTAAATATCCAAAGTCGCAGCTTCCTGACATCAGAAACTGGGGACCCGACAAGTGGAACTACAACTACAGGGATGATGCCAAAATCAATTGCTATGAGACCGGTACAGCCCCCTGTAAGACTGCCTGCCCGGTACATCTTTCGGTTCAGGGTTACATCAAGATGGCAGCTGAGGGAAGATATGAGGATGCACTTAAGCTCATCAAGCAGGACAATCCTTTTCCGATGATCTGCGGCGCTGTCTGCAACAGAAGGTGTGAGGACGCATGTACAAGAGGTACTATCGATCAGCCTCTTGCTATCGATGAGATTAAGAAGTTCATCGCTTCACTTGATCTTAAGAAGGAGGAGAGATATATACCTCTTTGCGAGAAGCACGACGGCGGTATGTGGAGCGATGACTATAAGGTCGCTGTAATCGGAGGCGGCCCGGCAGGTCTTTCTGCGGCATATTTCCTGAGACAGAACGGCTATCCCGTGACTGTCTTTGAGAGAGAACAAAGAGCCGGCGGTATGCTCATGAACGGCATTCCGAGTTACCGTCTTGAAAAGGATATAATTGAAGCCGAGATAGATGTGATCCGCCAGATGGGCGTTGAGTTTAAGTTCGGAGTTGAAGTAGGCACCGATATCACCATTCAGCAGCTTCGCGATGAGGGCTACAAGGCATTCTTTATCGCCATTGGTATGCAGGGCGGCAGGCTTGCCGGCATTCCCGGAGAGGATGCACTTGGCGTCCAGACAGGTGTTGATTTCCTGAGGAACATCAACCGTGATAACACGATAAGACTTAATGGCGAGACCATAGTTGTGGGCGGAGGAAATGTTGCAATAGATGTTGCCAGAACGGCTGTAAGGGCAGGCGCATCCAAGGTTACCATGCTCTGTCTTGAGGGCGCAGGCAAGATGCCTGCGGCAGCGGATGAAGTTGAGGAAGCCAGAGAGGAAGGCATAGAAATAAAGAACGGCTGGGGACCTAAGGAGGTAGTTGTAAAAGGCGGCCATGTCGCTTCAGTCATCTTCAAAAAGTGCGTAAGTGTATTTGATGAGCACCACAGATTTGCTCCTGAATATGATGAGAATGAGACTATCGAGATACCTTGTGAGAATCTCCTCCTTTCAATTGGTCAGTCAGTTAAGTGGGGCGATCTGTTAAAGGGAACAAAGGTTGAGCTTAACAGAAACGGCACAGCAAAGGCCGACGCACTTACAAGGCAGACAGCTGAACCTGACATTTTTGTGGGCGGAGATGTATTTACCGGTGCAAAGTTTGCAATCGATGCCATTGCAGGCGGAAGAGAGGGATTTGTTTCCATCAACCGCTTTGTGCACAAAGGAAACAGACTTGACCTTGCAAGAGACAGAAGAGAGTTCATAGAGCTCAATAAGGACGACATCAGGGTCGAGAGTTTTGATAATGCCAAGAGACAGATCCCCGGAAGAAAAGCCGGAGTGGCAAAGGATACATTTGAGGACTTAAGGCTCACTCTCACTGAGGAGCAGGTTAAGACCGAGGCCCTTAGATGCCTTGGCTGCGGAGCTACAACAGTAGATGAGAACAGATGTATAGGCTGCGGACTCTGCACTACAAAGTGCGAGTTTGACGCAATACACCTTTCAAGGGATATTCCTGCTGCAAGCACAATGTACAGGTCAGAGGATAAGCTCAAGGCAATCGGACCTTACGCGGCAAAGAGGGCAGGCGGTATCCTTATCAATAAGCTTAAAGGCGGAAAGTGATGATGAACAGATTAAAAAGAATACTGGCTCTGAGTATCGCCACGGTTATTGTGGCTGCGAGTCTTTCCGGG
The DNA here is from genome assembly GCA_946546925.1 of uncultured Butyrivibrio sp. Lineage (GTDB taxonomy): Bacteria > Bacillota > Clostridia > Lachnospirales > Lachnospiraceae > Butyrivibrio. The sequence continues at coordinate 22,671 of CAMNOS010000015.1, read as the reverse complement.
TGTTCTGCCAAAAAGGACAAGGACGGGGTCATGGAAGCTGCGCAGTCCTTTATGGAGGCTGTAAAGAGCGGCTCCAAGGATGGTATCAATCAGTACTCCTCAGATGAAGTTGCAAACGGCGAATTTGTCGGAGTTTTTGATTCTGAGGCCATCAAAGAGGCTGTGACGGCCGGACTTGCCGGTACCAATATGACCGAAGAGACACAGGACAAACTTGACGAAATCTGCAGTAAATTTGATACACTGGTGGAAGAGTACCAGATAACAGACGTGACTGTTGCAGACGATGGTTCTGCTACCGCATACGTCACAATGAAGACCGGATTTCCCTACGATGTGACCGGAAGTGAGAAGGTGCATGAAGCAGTGGCTCAGGCCATTACTGAGTACGATGAGCAGAATCTTGAAGAACTTCAGACTCTTTCCGATGAGCAGGGTGAGGAAGTCGCCAATGAAAAAGCTCAGAACGACAGACTGATGATCCTGCTTGACATCTATGAGGATGAGATAGAAGCTTCTGAGCCGGTGACTTATATGCTGGCTCTGACTCTGCTTAAGAATGAGGAGACAGATTCCTGGTATGTATCTGCAGTTCAGAGTTATGACAGTTCTATTGCTGGGACGGGAGTTCCTGCAAAGCAGACAGATACCTCAGCTACGGAAGTCAGCAGTTCGGAGGTCTTGGAAAAGACTGACGATTAAAATATGAGACAAGGAGGTTACCAAATGTTAGTTCTTTTCAATGAGGGTGTAGTAAAAGAGGTTATTTCCGCAGAAGTTAAACCGATGGATGTGGGTGACGGGAAGATAATCGGAACCCAGATCACTTTTATCCTGATGGGCGGAGACAAGCTGGATTATATTTACAGCCAGAATGTGCCTATCGAGGAGTCGGGACAGAGGGCAATCGACTTTGTCAGAAAGCTCTACAATGACGGCAGAGCAGACTTCACACATGAACCGGTAGAGATGCTTTAAAAGAATTTTAGACATAAATAAAGGTCCTGGCACGATACGTGTGCAGGACCTTTAATATTGCTGTTCTTCCATGAGATACTCCTATCTATGATCAGCGCTTGCCTAAACGGCCTTGGTTTTTAAGTTCGATGAGCAGATCAAAAACAATCCCCAGGGGTAATCCTGTTAAATGAGCTACTTTTTCAGGATCAGGATAATACTCATTGCCACAGTCATGAAGAATGCAGTCCATTACTTCCATTTTTGCATCACATGTAGCTGTCATACACTTTTCCTCCTTTCGCAAATTGTACAAATATTTGGACGCAGATATATCCTGCTACTAAATATTATAACGGATGTTTTTAAAAAAAGATAACCCTTTTGTGCGAAATTTTAGAAAAATTTATTAAAATTCTGTTGTAGTCTGTGCTTTTGAGTGCAGTTCAACAAGTTCATTGGCCTGTGCGAAGATGTTTCCGAGAATTGTTTTAAATTCATCAAATTTAACGGCCGCTTCGTCTGCATTTTTGAAGCTGCCTTCTAAGAGAGCCATAGCCTTCTGATTGGAAGAAGAGAGCGTTGAGATTCCGTCACTGATCTCAGTGGTGGCAGATATAACTCCGCCTAACTGCTCCTGTGCGCTGTTGTAGTGTGTAAGAACTTCTGTGATGTTCTTCTCCATATCGTGGATGTTGTAGGCTACTCTGTCTACCATTTCCCGCTGCTGGGAAATTGATGCGGAAGCGTTGTCCGTGCTTGCGGCTATGTCCTGTACGCTTGTTTCAAAAGAGGCTATGATCTCGGAAATCTTGTCGGCAGCTATCCTGTTCTTTTCACCAAAGCTTCTGAGTTCGCCTGCGACCTGCGCAAGCTTGGTGCCTTCAGCACCCGCCTTGGAGGCTTCGATGCTGGCGTTCAGTGAGAGCAGCTCAGCCTGCTTGGACATGGAGGAAAAGGCTTCGACGAGCTTTTTGACGTTGTCGACCTTGAGGATGAGTGCTCTGGCTTTCTGTGTTGAAATCAGCATCTTTTCAGAAACTGCCTTGTATTTGTCGCTCAGATCATCTACACATCCGATACTGTCTTTAAAAGATCTCTGAATCCCGGCAGAGGCAGAAGCAAGATCCTCTCTGTCGCCGATGGCTGTCTGGATCCTGTCGTTGATTACCTGGATCCTCCTCGTCTGTACATTGATAATGTTGTTGTTGTCCTCAATTCCTGTCTCGGCATCGCCCAGAACAAACTTCTGGGAATCCATGATGGTCGTCAGGCTGTAGAGATTGTCCTTTGAACTGTCTATGAGCTCTGAAATGCTCCCTGCAATATCGATCATCGCAGTGCCCGCTTCATAAGTCTTTTCTGCGTCCACACCGACGTAATAGTCATTCTCACTCTTGAATGCCTTCAGATTCTTTACAACATAAATACAGGATGAAAAGGAGAGAATGAGAATCACAAGGGCAGCGATATGTGAAAGGTCGATCCTTCCTGTCAGTACAACTGTTTTGATACAGCTTACAAGGAAAGAAGCACCGACTGCAACTGTCTCTTTTATGATCATCTGCTGATCCAGATAGATTACGCTGCATATGAGTATGGGGAGGGCAAAAGAAAATGCTGAGTGATTGTCAGAAAGGATAACCAGAACGACATAGAAGAAAATCGCGCCTCCTATGATAAGAGAAGCTCCCTTTTTGCCTGTGGGATGCTTGAAGCTTCCGTTCATCGTGACGATGATGGATATTATCCCGGCAAGAACGATGCCTGCCTTCATCGAGGTGATACCTGTTGTGATCATGTTTATAAGCGTCAGCACAATTGCGGCAGCAATCGCAACAATAACTATATAAAAGCATTTGGTGTTTGCTTTTTTATACTGTTCAGCGTTCATGAAATTCACTCCCAATACTTTTTCATATACATATAGATAATTTTATCATAAATAAGCGAAATATATTTAACCATATATTCATTTGTTTTTATACTTTTTTTAGAACATCTCAAAAGATTATATAGTAAAATATAAGTGGTGTCGTAATATTTTGAGTATTCTGCACAATTAATACAAATGAAAAGAGGTAAACCAGATGAAAAAGATGAGTTTGCGCGTGAAAATGTTGTTATGTATCCTTCCGGTTATGGCCATTGCCATGATCATTCTGACTTCCATAGCAGCTAATCAGAGCAGGACAGCAATAAGAGAAGCTACTTCGAAACAGATGGAAGAGTCTGTTGATGCCAATGTTAATGCGGTGGTTGGAAAGCTCGATATTATTAAGAACACCTGCGTCAACATCACGGAGATGATAACCACCTCCTATAAGTTCGTAACGATGGATAACTACGCTGGCACACTTTCTGCGATAATTCAGGAGAATGATTCGGTTCTTGGTGCAGGTATCTGGTTTGAGCCCTATGTGTTTGATAAAAACGAAATGTACTGCGGACCATACTGGTACAAGGATGGCGGAACAATAGTTGAGACATGGGACTACAGCAATGCAGACTATGACTATTTCAATGAGGAGTACTATTTAAATGCGAAGAGCTTATCCCATGGTCAGGCCAAGATTACAGATCCTTACTACGATCCCACATCAGGCCTTATAATGGCAAGCTGCTCTGCACCTATCTATGACAACGGCACATTTGTCGGCTGCGTTACAGTTGACATGGAGCTGACAGGAATCCAGGATATGGTAAGGTCAGTACAGATTGGCAGAACAGGTACCGCAATGCTCACAACTTCCGATGGTACATATATTTACACTCAGGATGATTCCAAGGTACAGAATGCCGTAAAGATCACTGAGGACAGCAATGCATCACTTGCTTCAGCAGGAAGCACAGTTCTTGCAGGTAATTCAAACTCCGTATCAGAGGTTTACTTCACAGAGGGAAATGACACCATCATGCTCCTCTATACAACAATTCCTGATGTAAACTGGAAAGCAATGATCAGGATGTCGACTACGGAAATGGATGAGACAGTTAAAAAACTGATCACACAGCTTGTGATTATCTGTATCGCAGCTCTTCTGATCGGCGCTATCATCATCTACATTTTCGTAATGAGTATTTCTAAGAGCATCAACAATGTAAAGGCATTTGCAGGATATCTCGCAAGCGGAGACTTTACGGTTGATAAGATTGTTACAAAGAGCGGAGACGAGCTCGGACAGATGAGCGACTCACTCAACAATATGTTTGAGAACAACAGAGATGTTATCAGCAAGATCTCGGATGGATCCGTCAAGGTATCCGAGACATCCACAGGTCTTGCAAGTATGGCAAACGAACTTTCAAGCCAGTTCAACAGCATCCAGGGCAATATCTCAGGCGTCAATGATGCTATGATGTCATCCGGTGCGGCAACTGAGGAAGTAAATGCCTCTGTTGAAGAAGTTAACGCATCTGTTCACCAGCTGGCTGCTGAGACAGAAAAGACAAGCAGCGAAGCAACCGATATCAAGAGCAGAGCAAGAGATATCGAGAAGCAGGCAGGACAGGCTTACGATTATGCTATAAGCATTGCCGAGCAGAGAGAAGCAGACCTTATTGAAGCCAATGAGAAGGCTAAGGTTGTTGACCAGATCGGAACCCTGGCAGATACGATTGCTGAGATTGCAGACCAGATCAACCTCCTTTCACTCAATGCTTCTATCGAAGCTGCAAGAGCAGGAGATGCTGGTAAGGGATTTGCAGTTGTTGCTTCCGAGATCAACAAGCTGGCAAGCAGCACATCAGAAGCTGTAGAGCAGATCAGAGATACCATCGACGGCGTACAGGAAGCCTTTGGAACACTTTCAAGTTCCTCCGGCGAGCTCCTTGCTTTCATAAAAGATACTGTTACACCTGACTATGACAAGTTCGTGACTGTAGCAAAACAGTATGGAAATGACGCTGATTCCTTCGGAGGATCTTCAGAGAATATCGCTCAGATGGTTGAGAACATCAGAGCATCCATGGAAGAAGTATCCAAGGCTATCCAGAACATCGCAGAGTCCACTCAGGATACAGCTGATCTTTCAAGCAGAGTCAACGATTCCGTAATGGCAGCGGCAGACGTAGTAAGTAACGTCAACGACATGTCCTCCAGGCAGGAAGAGATCGCAGGTACTCTCGAAGAGATCGTTGGAAAGTTCAAACTTAAATAATTGTTACAATAACATGAAACCAAAAAAGGCTGCCCGCCTGATAGCGGACAGCCTTAAATTATGTATTAAAGTGTATCGTTTCTTTTGATGTACTGTGGTGCACCGGGTTCGCCTTTGATATTCTTGGCGTGGATGATGTGAGCCCACTTATCTACAATGGCATTTTCGATATGAACCCCTTCCTCGATCACAGCGTATGCCATGATGATGGAGTTCTTGATGACGGCGCCTTTCTTGATGACTACGCTACGTCCTATTATGGACCTGTCGATCGTGCCCTCGATAAGACAGCCGTTACTTACAAAGGAATCTGTAACCTTGGATGTCTCGAAATACTGGGTAGGACAGGAGTCTGTGGTTCTTGTATAGATAGGCCACTCAGCCCTGAACAGGTCGCTTGCTATATCGTAGTTGATAAGCTCCATTGAAGCGTTGTAATAATCCTCAAGACTTGTAAGGGTTGCAAAATATCCCTTGTGCTGATAAGCTCTTACGTCCATCTGCTTGCACATGATGTTCACGATATCAGCAAGGGTGTACATTGAGGACATCCAGCTTGCATCCTTGACAAGCTCAACGAATGTATCGCGCTTCATGCAGTAGGTGTCCATGAGGATGTTCTTGTTGTTGGCAGTACCAAGGTTCTTGTCGATAGAGGATACGCCCTTCTGCCTGTTGACTGAGATCGTGTGGCAGTTCTTGAAGTATTCCCTTGCGTTGTCAACCTTGTGATAGAGGAGAGTGACATCTGCTCCGGATGCTATATGTGCGTCAAGAAGCTGCTTGTAATCCTGCTTGTAAACCATGTAGCTGGGTGCAATGATCACATATTCCTGATGCATCCTCTGGATGATGTCAAGGTTCTCATAATACGCGTTTATATCGTTGTTGTAGATGGAGCGGGAAGAGGAGTTCTCGGAAAAGAGAAGCTGGATCTTACCGCGCTTACTGTTGATGTTGTAATGTCTTCCGGATCCCACATGCTCCGCAATTGATCTGGGACGGGATCTTACATATACCTGGATTCTGTTGATTCCGGAGTTGCTCATATTGGAGATGGGGAAGTCGATGACCCTGAATCTTCCGAGGAAAGAGAAAGCTCCGATGGGACGGTAGTCATGAAGTCCCTCTACATGTATGGTGTTATCTGCGGAGGATACTATTCCAAATGCGCTTACTGCCATTATTTTGTACCTCCTTTCACATTCTTAGCAACAAGTTCTATGTTCTCGCTGTCCTTGGAACCGATTTTGGCCTTCTTGCCGATGCGTACGTTCTCGGCAACAAGAGCTCTTGTGACAACAGCTCCTTCTTCCACGACAACTCCCGGCATAAGTACGGAATCAGTTACCTTGGCTCCCTTGTCCACAGATGCACCGGTGAAGAGAACAGAGTTGGTAACCTGACCTTCAACTCTGACACCCTGTGTTATATAGGCGTTCTTGACCTTGGCATCCTTACCTATGTACTGAGGAAGAGTGGATACATCCTCCGTGTAAATAAGCCAGGAAGAATCGTTGAGATCGAGAGTGTTCTTGGGGTCAAGAAGATCCATGTTGGCTTCCCACAGGGAGTCGATAGTTCCTACGTCCTTCCAGTAGCCCTTGAACTCATAGGCGAAAAGACCTTTATTATCATTGAGCATCCTGGGAATGATGTCCTTACCAAAGTCGTGATTGGAATTGGGATTCTTCATGTCTTCAACAAGGAGCTTTCTGAGAGTCTTCCAGGTGAAGATATAGATACCCATTGATGCGAGATTGCTCTTGGGCTTGGCGGGCTTTTCCTCAAACTCCACAATGCGGCCTTTGCCGTCTGTGTTCATGATTCCAAAGCGGCTTGCTTCCTTGAGAGGAACGGGACGAACGGCAATGGTTGCATCGGCGTTCATCTCCTTGTGATAATCAAGCATTTTGGCGTAATTCATTTTGTAGATGTGATCTCCTGAAAGAATAAGAAGATACTCCGGATCATAAGTGTCGATAAAATCGATATTCTGAGAGATGGCATCTGCGGTGCCGCGATATACATCCAGGCCCTCATCAGCCTTTTCACGAGGCGTAAGTACATATACGCCGCTGTCCTTGGAGTCGAGACCCCAACGACCATCCTGAGCCACGTAGCTGTTAAGAAGCACAGACTCGTACTGGGTAAGCACACCGACTACGTCGATACCGCTGTTTGCGCAGTTACTGAGCGGAAAGTCGATTATACGATATTTTCCACCATAGAAAACTGCAGGCTTGGCAACTTTGGTGGTCAGGTCTTTGAGCCTTGAGCCACGTCCGCCAGCCAGAATCATAGCTAACATTTCATTCTGAGCCATACAATGGTCCCCCTATAATTGATGTTTGTAGAAATACCCTAACATATATGATATAATGCGTAGGAACTTTTATCAAGCACGAAAGGAGCATAGAAATTGTGCTTTCAGTAATAATACCTGCATACAACGAGGAACAGATGATACCCAGGACAGCATCTGTTATAGGAGGCATTCTTAATGATGCCGGGATAGATCACGAACTCCTCTTTATCAATGACGGATCCAAAGATGCAACCTGGTCCGAGATTGAGAAGGCGTCCAGGAAATACGACGATGTAAGGGGAGTCAGCTTTTCCAGAAACTTTGGCAAAGAATCTGCGATCTTTGCGGGGATTGCAGAAGCAAAGGGCGACTGCTGCGTTGTGATCGACTGTGATCTTCAGCATCCGCCGGAGAAGATTGTGGAGATGTACAGACTCTGGGAACAGGGCTATGAGATAGTAGAGGGAGTTAAGACGAGCAGAGGAAGGGAGAGCGGCCTTCACAAATTTGCAGCCAAGAGCTTTTACGATATCATGTCGAGCTCCGTGGGCTTTGACATGTCAAGAGCTTCAGATTTCAAGCTCCTTGACAGGAAGGCCATGAACGTGCTTCTGAACATGAATGAGAAAAATGCCTTCTTCAGGGCACTTTCATCCTGGATCGGGTTTAAGTCCTGCGAGGTTGAATACGACGTCAGGGAGAGAGAAGCCGGCACTTCCAAGTGGAGCACCAGAGCACTCGTCAAATATGCCCTCATCAACATAACATCTTTTACCTCAGCACCCATGCAGCTTGTTACAATCCTTGGAATCATCGTCTTTATAGTGGGACTTGCAACAAGCGTTGAGGCACTTGTCCGCTTTATCCAGGGGACTGCCCGGGAAGGTTTTACCACTGTCATTATCCTGCAGTGCTTTACGGGGTCGTTTATCATGATCGGGCTGGGAATCATCGGATTCTATATATCCAAGATCTATGATGAGGTCAAGGGAAGACCTAAATATATTATTGATAAAACGGTGTGAAATCCCTGCGGACAATCTTCTGTGGTCAAGCCTGTGGTATTTAACGAGCCAAGCCTAGGAAATGCTATGCATTTCCTCGTTTCGGCTTGTCGCCGAATAGTCTGAAGATAACGATAACGAGCCAAGACTCGGAAATGCTGTGCATTTCCTCGTTTCGTCTTGTCGCCGAATACAGTCCAAACAAAAAATCCTGCCAATTGTGCAAGCACATTGTCAGGACTTTTTATTTGCCCTGTGCTTGGCTCGTTATCTTCGGAATTTTATAAAAATATTATATTATTAGTCGTATTTAAGAGGTACAATATAAGTAAGTGGGATTATGGCTTTCCATCATGCGAAAGGAGAAATTTATGCTTGCTACGTTGATACCTCTTTTTGATGACAAAATGTTTGTTTGTGCCTATTCTGTTTTTGCGCGAAAGGAAAATCTTTTCCTGAATCCGGAGCTCATGGCGGGTGCAAGATTTGACGGAGCAGGAACGGTTCATGAGCTTGAGGTTGTCAGCAACATGGGTGTTGCAACTCTTTCCGGTGGGAAAGAGGTCTTCGTTCCCGTCAATCAGTTTTCACTTTTTGCAGAGATATCACTTCAGTGTACTGTCCCGGCAGACAAGGTTGTTCTTCTTATGGACAACACAATTCAGCCAGAGGAAGAGTATGTTAAGAGGGTAAAAGAACTGAAGGAGCAGGGCTACAAGATGGCCATAAGAAAGCTCCCGATCAGCAGCTTTGAGCCGTACAAGGAAATCATATCACAGTGCGATTATATATTCCTCGATCACGTCAAGATCGACATCAGCAAGGCCAAGATATACTTCAAGAGGCAGTACCCCGGGATCAAGCTCTGCGCTGTAAATGTGGATACGCAGGAGCAGTATGATGAGCTCGTCAGGGATGGCGGCTACGACCGCTACGAGGGAAGCTTTTTCAGAATGCCCCTCAAGAAGTCGCAGACTGAAGTCAGCCCTCTGAAGGTTAACTACATAGAACTGTTGAATGTTGTGAATGCCCCTGATTACGACCTCACGGATGCTGCGGACGTAATCGGCAAGGACCCTGCGCTTGTGATCTCTCTTCTTGAGATCGTAAACAGGATGGCCCTCAATTCCGAGATCACATCGATCCGCCACGCTGCGGCTATGCTTGGTCAGAAAGAATTGAAGAGATGGATCAATACGGCAGTTACCAAGGAACTCTGTGCAGATAAGCCAAGCGAGCTCATAAGGCTCGTCATGGTTAGGGCGAAGTTCGCTGAGAACCTTGCCAAAGAATTTGAGCTGGCAATGCAGTCTCCGGAGCTGTTTATCATGGGGCTGTTCTCAGCTCTTGATATCATGCTTGGAAAGACCATGAAGGAAGCTCTTGAGATGGTTCAGGTCTCCAAGAATGTAAGGGATGCGCTCCTTGAGGACAAGGGCGATTTTGCAAAGGTGCTTGATTTTATAAGATGCTATGAGGATGCGGACTGGACTGAGGTCTCAAGACTTCTTGTCCTTGATAACATCAACATGGACAATGTGTACGCTGCATACCTTGGAGCACTCAGATGGTATCGTGACCTTATCCCGGCATGACTATAGAGTTCTGTCATGAGGATTTTTTATGAATGGTGCAGAAGGCATAGGAAGTGTGATCACCTTCAATCTTGCTGCGACGATAATCGGGCTTACCTGTCTTTTTTATTCGCTTGTCGCACGCAGGAGAATGAGGCTTAAGAATAAACTGTTTATAGCAACACTGTTGATTGTTATTATTAATGCGCTTACGGTAATAAGCGGAGAGATGATAATCAACAGTGAGCTTTCTGTGGATTATAAGTTCATTTTGATCAATGTGCTTCAGTTTATCTATTACTTTACCCACTATGCGATTGCACCGTTTTTTGCGCTCTATATAGTTCTGGTCTGCAATGTGTCTTACCGGTTTCCTGATAAGGCACGTTTCTTTATCGTTTTGCCCTTCTATATCCTGGAACTTCTGGTTCTTTTAAATCCTTTTACACATCTTGTATATACCTATGATGCCAACCTTGTTCTCCACAGGCGGGCAGGAGTCACTATTGCATATGTCGAGGCGGGATTTTATATACTGTTTGCACTGGTAGCTCTTTTCCTGTACTGGAATACCTTAAACGGCCTCAAAAAGATCGCGCTGGTGTATTTTTTTGTCATTGTGATTGTGGGGACCCTGGTTCAGATGGCCTTCATTGATATCAAGTGCGAGCTCATGTGCGAAGCAATCGGACTTATGGGGATAATGATCGTACTTGAAAACGACGACGACAGGCTTGATCTGCCTACGGGGGCATATAACAGAAATGCCTTTTCAAAAGATGTATCAAGTTACTTCAAGTACGGAAGGAAATTCTGTGTCATCTGCACGAGGATCACAAATGCGGATGTATACAGAAAGATCGTGGGATATGAGAATTTTGAAAAGATTCTGTCCCAGGTTGTTGCGTTTACCTGCGAGCAGAGCAGCAGAGTCGATGTGTACAGGTCATCTGTGGACAGCTTTATGATAATCTGCTATGACCTTGGTTTTGACTATGCAAAAAAAATTGCGGACAGGTTATATGACAGATTTGGCAGGGACTGGATACTTAATGACAATAAGGTCCTGCTCAAGTCCAATATGCTGCTGGCTGACTGTCCCGAACAGTTTTCTTCGCTGGATCAGCTTTTCCTTTTGTCTGACTCGGTTCTTGATGAAGTCAAAGACAGGATAATGTGCAGCAATGATCTCGACTTCCTGTTAAGGCGGGGAGAGGTTGAGAAAGCGGTAAAAAGAGGAATCGCAGACTCAAGTTTCAAGGTGTTTTTTGAGCCGATTTATTCTAAGGCTGACAGGGCAATCTGTGCTGCAATGGCGACCCTTAAGTTCAATGATAGGGAACTCGGCGAAATAGAACCCTCAGAGTTTTTGCCCATAGCAGAGCAGACCGGTATGATCGAGGAGCTGGGATGGTTTACCATGGACGAAGCTCTCTACTTTCTGGGAGGCGGAATCGTCGAGGAGATGGGGCTGCAATTTATTGAGATAGCTCTTTCTTCAGTACAGCTTATCAAATCAGATTTTGTATCAAGGACCAGAGGGCTTTTGGCCAGGCACGGCGTAAGACCCTCGCAGATAGTATTTGATATAACCGAGTCCGCAGCGGCTGCGGATCAGGATGTGCTGGTAAATGCCATGAAAGAACTTGACTCAGACGGAGTGAGGTTCTTTATGGATGACTACGGCATGGGTTTTTTTAATATGCAGTCAGCGGCTGCCCTTATATTTGATGGCGTCAAGATGGACGCAAATCTCTTGAGCAGGGAGTCAGGACACAGCCAGAACAGGATCATTCTCGAGAACAGACTCAGGATGATGAACCAGATGGGTAAAAAGGTGTCTCTTAACCATGTAGATTCACAGGAACTGTTTGATACTGTTAAAAGCATAAGATCAGATTATATCAAGGGACTATATTTCTCTGAGGCGGTCAGCAAAAATGAGTTCATCGCTATTCTCAGGGCAACTGAGCTTGCAAGGATGGAGGAGAGAAGGGCAAAGGCTGCCAACGATGCAAAGAGCAACTTCCTTGCCAATATGTCACATGAAATAAGAACACCCATAAATGCGGTACTTGGTATGAATGAAGTCATACTGAGGGAGTGCAAGGATGAGAAGATACTTGAATATGCGCAGAATATTGAGGGCGCAGGAAGAACTCTTTTGTCCCTTATAAATGATATTCTTGATTTCTCCAAGATAGAATCGGGGAGCATGGAGATCAACGAATCGGAATATGATCTCTCATCCGTTCTCAATGATGTCTACAACATGGTACATATCAAGGCGCAGCAGAAGGCGCTGAATCTCATATTTACGATAGACAGGGAGCTTCCGAGCACTCTTTTTGGAGACGAGATGCGCATTAGGCAGATCATGGTAAACATTCTGAACAACGCGATCAAGTACACCAAGTCGGGAAGTGTCACTCTCAGTATCACGGGCAGCAGGGAGCTTGAGAGCCGGATCATCCTCAAGATCGACGTGACGGATACCGGCATAGGAATTAAGGACGAAGACATGCCAAGGCTCTTTGACAAGTTCAAGAGGCTTGACATAGACAAAAACAAAACGGTTGAGGGAAGCGGTCTTGGGCTTGCAATCACCAGCTCTCTCTTAGACCTGATGGGCGGCAGCATATCTGTAGAGAGCGAGTATGGGAAGGGATCAACCTTTACCGCAATGCTTCCTCAGAAAATCATAAACGATACCCCGATAGGGGATTTCAATACCAGACTTGCGGAGAACATCAAAGAGAGAAAGAAGTACAGGGAGAAATTCACGGCACCTGAGGCACTGGTGCTGGTAGTGGACGACACTCCAATGAACCACGTAGTCATCCGGGAACTCTTAAAGAGCACCGAGGTTATGGTTGAGGGCGCAAGAAGCGGAGAAGAGTGTCTTGAAAAGCAGCACAAAAAGAAATATGACATCATCCTTCTAGATTACAGAATGCCCGGGCTTGACGGCATAGAAACTCTGGCCGAGATGAAGAAGGATACGGAGAGTCCCAACAGGAACACTCCGGTTGTAGTACTGACTGCCAATGCCATTTCGGGAGCAAGGGAGAACTTCCTGAGGGAGGGCTTTGACGATTACTTAAGTAAGCCCATTGAGAGCGATCATCTTGAGGAGACGCTCATTAAATTCCTGCCAAAAGAAAAAGTGCTCCTTTCGGACGGCACAGAAGTTGCTCAGAAAGCAGAGCCTGCGCCGAAGAAGGAGGAGCTCCCCGAATGGCTTAAGATGCTTGAGGGAATAGATATCGGAGAGGGGCTTAAGAACTGTGGAAGCGCCGACAGCTATCTCAGTATCATAAAGGTCTTTTACGAGTCGGCTGACATGACTGAGGACAATATCACAACTGCGTACAACGAGATGAATATCAGGGATTACACAAGCTATGTTCATTCGCTAAAGAGCACCAGCAGGACCATTGGAGCCAAAGAGCTGTCAAAGCTTGCCGAGAAGCTTGAGATGGCAGGAAATGAAAATGACTATGAAACGATAAGTGAATATCAGGGTGAACTGATGAATATGTTTGCAATAGTCAGATACGGGCTCTCAAAGGTACCCGAGGTGACCGGGGAGACGGAAAAAGAAGATGATTCCCAAAAGGAAGAGATCACTGATGCCCGTATGAAGGATGCCTACCAGACTATAATTGAAGTCAGCAAGACGCTGGACTACGACACACTTACCTTCATACTTGATTCGCTCAAGAAATACAGACTTAAGGATGAGGACGTAAAGATAACAAGAAAACTGGGAGAGATGGCCTACAAACTTCAGTGGGATGAAATCGGAAACCTGGCAACAGAAGGTCTGAAGGGGTTAGAGGGATAGAGGAACAGAGGTATAAAGGATGTTTAACAAAAAGATTTTACTTGTAAGGAATGATGAGACGTTTCTTGTAAACGCAATTAAGAATACGCTTGAGGGAGCACACTTTGTTGTGCAGGACTCCACATATTCCATAGCTGACCTCAGCAAAAAGGTGGATGGGGCGAATCTCATTCTTTTGTACACCGATCAGGACTTTGAAGAGCACAGGGATGCACTTGTTTACTTCAAAGATCTGTGTGATGAAGAGAACATGATACTGATGGTGATAGGAGACAGACAGGCCTTTGAACTTATGCATATGTACGTTCCAAGAGAGGATGTGGCCTTTGAAGTGACTCGTCCCCTTGATATGTCGGATCTTCTCTCAAAGGTAACCATCGCCACGGATGATGAGTATGAGCATCAGAGAAGGAAATGCATCCTGATAGTTGATGATGATCTGACTTATCTTCAGATGGTTAGAGAGTGGCTCAAGGACACCTACAGGGTGGGCATGGCCAACTCGGGGACCCAGGCCGTCGCATGGCTTGCCAAGAACAAGGCGGATCTGATCCTCTTAGACTACGACATGCCTGTTCTTGATGGTCCCAAGGTGCTTGAGATGTTAAAGAGTGAGTCCTTCTCAAACTCGACACCTGTTATGTTCCTTACGGGAAAGAATGACAGAAAGAGCGTCACTGATGTTATATCTCTCAAACCGGCAGATTATCTGCTTAAGACAATAACCAAGGATAAGCTTCTATCAACACTGAATACATTCTTCAGACAGAGGAAGGTGACATGAACGGTAGTGCCATGGTGGGAGGCCTCTCATTCAGGATTGCGGCCTCACTTATCTGCATAACCTGTATCTTTTATATGGCTGTGATGCGCGGACTGAACAGAAAACGGGTTCGCAGCCGTCTTTTTGTTGCGTTGATGGCGATACTTCTGATCGACAGCTGCTCTGGATTCATATCAACCCTGGTGGTTGGATCGGGGTGGCCCTACCATGCAAGACTTGTAATTGCCTATATGTGCAAACTTGTGTACTACCTGACCCACATTGCACTGATTCCGGTGTTTTGTGTCTATATCATGGTGGTGTGCGATGTTTTGCACAGATTCAGCAGGCGCAGGCTACTTTTGTTTTTTGCACCCTTCTGGATACTTGAGGCAGCAGTACTATCAAATCCTTTTACACGCGTTATCTTTTACAATGACAGCGAGCTGATCTTCTACAGGGGGCCCGGGGTTTATGTGGCCTACGTAGTATGCTTTATATATGTATTGTTCTGCGTCTATCTGCTTATGTGCTTCTGGAGGACGATGAACAATATCCAGAAGATTGCGATGTTCTATTTCCTGGTACTCTCAACCATAGGTGTTGTGATACAGATGATCTTTCCTGCAATCGTGTGCGAACTCATGGCAGAGGCTCTGGGCCTTATGGGTGTCATGATCCTGATAGAGAGAGATGAGTACAGGCTGGATTACAAGACTCATGCCAACAACAGGTCTGCGCTTGTACACGACCTGAGCACATATTTCGAGGTGCAAAGAAGTATCTATGTAATATGCGTGAGGGTGATAAACGATGAACTCTACAGAAGAGTTGTGGGATATGAGGGTTACGATATCCTCATGACTGAGATCGCTAATTTCCTTATGAACATTGACAACGGGTACGATGCATACAGATCCGGCGGCGGCAATTTCTTTCTGCTGTGTCCCGATGCATCTGAGGAGAGGATCGACTTTATTCTTGAACTTATACAGGAGAGGTTCACAAAAAGCTTTAATGCAGGAAGCGGTATGACCAATGTCCTTGCCAAGATACTCTGTGCAAAATGCCCTGAAGAGCTCTCGGATCCGGGGGACATACTGCTTCTTGCAGAGACGGAGATAACGGATAGTAAGGTGCTGTTTAAGGGAGAGAACCTGGGGTTCCTGCTTAGAAAGATAGACATAGAAAAAGCCATAGTAAGGGGTATGGCGGAAGAGAATTTCCTAGTCAAATACCAGCCTGTGTATGACAAGTATTCATATGCAATCCACTCAGCCGAGGCCTTTCTGACACTGACGGATGCGGAACTTGGAAGTGTTAACTTCAGGGAGTTCATGGCTGTTGCAGAAGAGACCGGCTTTGCACAGGAACTTGAGTACAGAATCATAGATTCCGTCTGCAGGTTCATAAGGGACGGTGTCGCACACAGCGAGCTTGGTATCAATACTCTTGTCATTCATATAATGTCCGTGCAGGTAATGACCGAAGACCTTATCTCCTATGTCAGGAACTGCATTGAGAAATATGTTATAGACCCGTCGCTTCTTGTATTTGATATCAGTGATACAATAGCGATGCAGGCTCAGGATGTGATGAACTATATCCTCGATGAATTCAGGAATATGGGAATTAGATTTGTCCTTGCCAACAATGACGCCGGTATCTTTGGAATGAGCAATGACATGCTGGATAAGTTTGATGGTGTATCCATCAACTTAAGCAGGTTCTTTGAAGATGACTCCACGGATCAGGCTGATATAATACTCAAGAACAGGACTGCGATGATCAACCAGCTTGGCAAGATGGTCATACTCTCGGGAATTGACAACAGGGAGATATACGAAAAGGCCAACAAAGTAATGGCTGACCTGATCGTTGGTGATTACCTCTGCGGCCTTGTTGTCAAAAATGAACTGCAGAATAAGTTCTGGCACATGGATATGCTGGAAATAGATGAATAAATAAGAAATCGTCAATGTTGCGGTGCTGTCACTTTAGTGGCAGCATTTTTTTGCTTGAAAGTGTCGAGGACTCAAGAACATGCAGTACGCTGTGCACCCCACATTCGGAGTTCAGTTTCATCCGGAATCGATAATGACGCCTGACGGAACAGCCATGCTCCAAAACTTTTTAAACTGCAGATAACAGTGGTATACTGTATTGAGATGATTATATGGATGACTGGGAATGACGTTTCCTATATCCTGAGGAACAGTTAGGGTACAGTTAATATGAAATACGTATATGAGACGCATCTGCATACTGTAGAGGCCAGCGCGTGCTCCTGTACACCCGGAGAAGATTATATAACATATATGAAGAATCTGGGGTACAGCGGGATAATAGTTACTGATCACTTTTTTAACGGCAACAGCTGTATTCCCAGGAACCTTCCGTGGGAAGAGCGGGTTTCGATGTATGCAAGAGGTTATGAGAATGCCCTGAGGAAAGCCGGTGATGATTTTACGGTTCTCTTCGGGGTTGAATTTAATTTTGAGGGCGATGAGTTTTTGCTCTACGGAGTAGATAAAGAGTGGCTCATGGACAGACCCGGTCTAATGGAGATGGGGAGGCAGGAAGTGTATAGAGAGGTACATGAGTCCGGCGCCATCATGATCCAGGCTCACCCCTTCAGGGAGAGAGGTTACCTGTCTGCGATACACTTAACCCCGGGAGCCTGCGACGGGATTGAAGCTTACAACGCATCCAATCCCGACTGGCAGAATGCCCTCGCATATATGTATGGTAAGGACAGAGGATTTCTTATGAGCGCAGGGTCCGACATACATAATTTCACGCTGGATGACATGGGCGGCATGAGTTTTGATCACCCTGTCAATACGATAGAAGAATTTGTGAGAGCATTTATGGCAGGCGAGGGCGAGCCTGTATACAAGAAGGGCGTGCATGACGGCAAAAGGGAGTTTGCGCCGGTATGTACTGACCGGGATCTTACCTATACCACCGGGACATCGAATCTCGAGGTCTTCTGGCATTGAGCGCGATGTATCTGAATGCTTTAGAACGCTGAATTAAGTGATATCAGGTATGTGACAGATTGATGTTTATGAGATGTTTGATGAGCTGTTAAGAGGGGAGAACACAGGGAGAAGAAATGGCAATACAGGATGCTTTAAAAGAAAAGACGATCGACAAGGTCAAGGAACCAAGACAGTACAATGTGATAATGTTCAACGACGATTTCACCACCATGGAGTTTGTGGTGACGGTTCTCGTTGATATTTTTCATAAGGATCAGGTGACAGCCCAGTCCATCATGATGAACGTACACAGAAAGGGACAGGCTGTGGTTGGCAAGTACCCCTACGATATAGCAGTAACCAAAGTGGAGGCCTCCCTTTCCCGTGCCAAAGATCACGGGTATCCTTTCAGAATGACTGTGGAGGAGGCATAAGATGGAACTGTCCGAAAGTGTAAAAATGATGCTTCAGGAAGCTGCTCTTTTTGCGCAGCAGAACGGGTATGAATATGTCACTCCCGAGATACTTCTTTATGTGATATGCTCCATCCCTGAGTTTGCCGATGCGTTTTCCGGGTGTGGAGGCGACATCAGGCTTCTGGAAGATGACCTTCTTGGATATATCACTAAATATCTGGAGAAGACAGAGAATCAGAAAGCAGGGAGCTTTTCAGCAGGTGCCAACGAAGTCCTTAGCTTCGCTGCCCAGAGTGCATATTCGAGCGGGAACAGGCAGGTGCTTCTTCGCCACATCATCCATGCCATGTGGAATCTTGAGGAGAGCTACGCCGTCTATTATATGGAGCAGCAGGGCGTCTCTGAGATGGAACTTCTGCAGGAGCTGAGCCCTATTGAGGAGCCCGGGGCGGATGAGAAGACGAGCGCTTTGGCAGGCGCAAAGAGCAAAGAAGAGGGATCTGACAACTGGAAGCTGTATGCGCCCTGCCTCAACGATACCCTGGAGGATGTCAATCCGCTCATCGGAAGGGAAGCGGAGCTTGAGAGGACTATTCAGATCCTCTGCAGGAAGGACAAGAACAATCCGCTTCACATAGGAGAGACCGGTGTCGGCAAGACAGCAATAACTTACGGTCTTGTGCAGAGAATCAATGAAGACAATGTCCCGGTTGCCATAAAGGGTGCCAGGGTCTTTGCGCTGGATCTTGGAGGAATGCTTGCGGGAACCCAGTACAGGGGTGATTTTGAGAAGAGATTCAAAAAGGTTCTCTCGGAGATCGGAAAAGAAGAAAAGCCGATCATCTATATTGATGAGATACACAACCTCTCTGGTGCAGGTGCAGTAGGAGAGGGCTCTTTTGATGCATCAAACATGCTAAAGCCCTACCTGTCTGACGGAAGGATAAGGTTCATCGGAGCGACCACCTTTGAGGAGTACAAGAAATATTTTGAGAAGAACAAGTCCCTCACAAGAAGGTTTCAGAATGTGGAGATCAGGGAGCCTTCTGAGGAGGAGACAGTTAAGATACTTAACGGCCTTAAGGAGAAGTACGAACAGTATCATGGCGTTAAGTACGCGGATGACGTGATGGAATATGCCGTGAGCATGAGCGCCAGGTATATCAACGAGAGATTCCTCCCGGACAAGGCTATCGACATCATCGATGAAGCCGGTTCCTACAGAAAGCTGCATCCTCTTGTGGATAAGGAGCAGCTTGTAGATAAGGATGTGATAAACCATATTCTTACAAGCATCTGCAGGGTGCCCATAGAGACGGTTGAGACCGATGACACGGCGGGGCTTCTTAACCTTGAAGACAGGCTTAAAGATAAGATCTTCGGACAGGACGAAGCCATTACCCAGGTTGTAAATGCGGTCAAATTCTCAAAAGCCGGACTTCTTGAGGAGAACAAACCTCTTGCAAGCCTTCTGTTTGTGGGTCCGACAGGCGTCGGCAAGACCGAGATAGCAAGGTGCCTCGCATCAGAGCTCGGGTCTAAGCTCATCAGATTTGACATGAGTGAGTACGGCGAGAAGCACTCGGTCGCCAAGCTCATCGGAGCACCTGCGGGATATGTGGGATACGAGGAAGGAGGAATCCTGACTGAGGCGATACGTAAGAGCCCGTCATCAGTTCTTTTGCTTGATGAGATAGAAAAAGCCCACCCCGATATCTACAACGTTCTGCTGCAGGTGATGGACTATGCAACCCTTACTGACAACCAGGGCAGGAAGGCGGATTTCAGAAACGTCATCGTCATCATGACTTCAAACGCCGGAGCTAATCGCCTTGGAAAGAGCGGCATAGGATTTTTCAGTGAGAGTCAGGACAAGAGCACTTTGCTTGATGCTGTCTCGCACACCTTCCAGCCTGAATTCAGAAACAGGCTGAGCAAAGTGGTGGTATTTAACAGCATGGATGAAAAGATGGCTCTCTCAATTGTGGACAAGAAGCTGGGCGAGCTTAGGGACCAGCTCCTTAGAAGGAACATTACATTCACTGCGGACGATAAGGTCAGGGCCCTTGTCAAAAAGCGGGGCATCAGCCAGGAGTTCGGTGCCCGTGAAGTAGACAGGGTTATCCGAAACGACATCAAGCCATTGTTCGTTGACAGAATGCTCTTCGGCGAGCTCAAAAAGGGCGGCGAGGTGAATCTGACGGTCAGGGATGATGAGTTTGTTGTGGAGTGAATTTATTTGTTCGGATAGCGTAAAACCTGTGGAAGCTTATAAGCGACCACAGGTTTTTCTATGAGTGAGCCCGGCGTATGGTGCTGACGGCAGGTTTGTTTTCGTCAAGACCATACAGGTGACTGATTTCGATCTCTATTTTTTTATGGTTTTCTTTTAATACTGTATCGTCTTTTGATGCGATGATCTCGTCAACGAGTGCGATGATTCTGCCCTGTGTGTCCGGGTCCGGCATCGGTATCGGGATGTTCTCAATGTGACTTCTAAGGACCTTGATGGAATTAAATCGCTTTTGGCAGTAGAAGCTGACCACGTCGGAATTAAGGACTGCAAGGATATATCTGATGTCAAGACCGGGTAATCTTGGAATCAGGATATTGCAGCTGTTGAGTGAGAGAGCACCTGTGTTATCCAAGGCAAATACAGGGGTGCTGCTTATGAATTTGTAAAAGAGCTTTTCTTTTGCCCTGTAGAATCTTTCATCCGCAACCTGCTGGAAAGAACCGGGGGTGAATGCTACATAGTTGTCCGATGGCACATAATAATATTTTCTAAGATCAGACCCCTTGACGATGATCTCGTTGTCCGGGGTCTTTTTATTTTTGATGAATCTCTTGTTGTCGCCGGTGACGATACCAAGGGCAAAGTCCGCATTGTCTTTAAGGGTCACGGCGCCGGGGAGATTATCCATCTTTTCTATGATTTCGTATTCCTCATCAGTCATGAAGAAGTCGAAGGCAGCAGGTGAAACTCTGCGGGTACTGGTGATCGTGTATCGTTTTTTTCTGTCCGCAACCACAAGACCTTTTGTGTCAAAAGAGTTGTCGGCGCGTCTGGCTTTCAGGATGATGCTGGGGCACTGCACGCTGTCAAAGACGTCGCCAAGAAACTCAACATACTCAAAGTCAGATCTGGATAGCAATACTTCCCGGATACTGCGGTGGTACCTCACATTGAGGATTGCTTCCGGAAGGACAAAAGATAGGAGCCCTCCGGGGACAAGGCATCTTAAGGCTGCTTCCGTAAAGACGTCGTAGGATTCGATATTGGTGCCGTGGGCAGATATGAAAGAGCTTTTCAGATACGCTTTCTCGGCGTCTGTGAACCTGCTGCCCCATGGAGGGTTACCAAGGATGTAGTCATATTTCCTGTGTCCTGTATTTGCTGTGGTATCAGATGTCGGGAGACTGCGCTCTGCATTTGCCGCGATATCTGACGTCGGGTGATTGTGTTCTGTATTTGTCGCGATATCTAATGCCGGGAGATGATGCTCTGTATTTGTCGCGATATCTGATGCCGGGAGATGATGCTCTGTATTTGAAGTGATATCTGGTATCAGGAAATCATGCACTGTGATATGAGAACAAATAAGTTCAGGGTCGGTGACTTTGAACTTGAGGCAGTAGTTTATTCTGGCGAGCTTGACGCTTACCGGATCAGTGTCGCTACCGTAGACGTGTTCAAAAGACGCACTCTCCGGTAGCTGAAGCATGAAGTTTCCGGTTCCGCAGCATGGGTCAAGGATGTCTTTGTATTTGAGGTCTTCTTTTTCAAAGAGATTGTCACAGAGCTTTTTCACCACATCTGTGGGAGTGTAGTAGGCACCTTCTGCCTTTCTTTTCCCAAGGTTTCTGAGTGAGATGTAGAGAAGTCCCAGGGTATCCTCGTCTGGGATGTAGGTAAAGCTATTGGAGAATGCCTCGGGATATGATGAAATGAGATTTATTGTGTTCAGAGTCTGTTCGTTATCTCTGGGTCCGGCACTAAAAGCAGCATCACTGTATTCAGAGTCCTGGAGTGGTTCGGGATAAAGACTTGCCAAGGATCCTGAAAGAATATCACGTACCAGTACGGAACCGGGAATGATGTCAGAATCAGCAGGCTCATCCTGCTTGTCCCCGGTAAGGAACGCACCAAGAAGACCTGTGGCAGCTTTGCCGCAGAATCTCTGAGTAAGAAGCTGAAGTGCGCATTCGGCAAGAATGGCCAGAGTCAGCAGGTCATTATTATTGTCAGGGGCGTTCTGTTCGTAGATGTCCAGGATGCCCTGAACAACCGCTATATTAGGTGAAGAGGCGGGAACGTAGGAAGAGTAAATTCCGCGCCCTGAAATATAGGTCTTGTTGCGGCGACTCTTAAGTGAGGTGTTTGCGCCGTTTGTAAGGCTGTGCTTTAGCTCTTTTACATAGGCCTTGTCAAAACGGGGAGATCTGCCCTCAAATGAAGAGGGAACAAGTTTCCCAAGCTTTATCCAGTTGCGGCCCGTGGCCTCCGATATTGACAGCTCTTTGCACAGAGCGGGTAGTGACAGTTTTTTTTCCTGCATGATAGTCTCCGAAACAAGTTCTTTCTATCATACTAACATATATTGATGAATTGATGATGTTTTATTGGACGCTCTAAACATTGATTTTGCAAACCGCCC
>CAMNOS010000014.1 GCA_946546925.1 uncultured Butyrivibrio sp. | reverse complement strand
CAGGGATGTCTTTTGGCGATCTGCGCTCTTTCTGCGCGCTCTTTCTTCCTATCGGTTACTGTTGTCCGAAGTTCAGTGCCCGTCCGGATGTCTATAGTTCCTGTGTGTTTGGTGTTTTGTCTTTTATGGCGGAAATTTGCTCTTGTATCCGGGCATGTGAGATGTATAATTCTGCTATGGCATCAATAATGGATAGGATAAGGGATAAGAAATGTGGAATTTTTTAAAAGGCATACTCATGTCGGGGGTTATACCGAGAAAGATCTTTAAAACGATCTGGTATCTGTTTCTGGGCATTACGCTCTTAGGGATACTGCTCAGTTTCAGGACCGGGGGTATTATCTTTGGCTTTATGTTTGGCCCTGCTTTTTTGGAAAGAGTGTTTACATATCTGCAGGGGAAGTACCTTGATATAGAGACAGTGCCCTACTGGGGCAGGAAATTCGGATTCAGGCAGACGATTAAGCTTCTTGCGGAGGACAAGTTCCACCCATATGTCTTCAAAAACGGCAAAGTCTGCAGAAAGCTTAAAGTCAGCGAGAGCGGAAGGTGGTTCATGGTTGCGGGAAGATACTACCCGCTCTATCTTGTTAAGTCGTTCATCAGAAGAGGCAACGAAATCCTGATGGTGGACGGGACCATTTTGCGGGCGCAGGACTGGCTTGGCAACTGGCAGGTAGTGGAGGCTCTGGAAGAGATATTTGCTGACAGAGGCGTTTACTCTGAGCTTTCTGATGAGAATATATTAAGACAGCAGTGCAGGACCGCATTCACCAGAGTGTGCGGGGATGACTATAAAGCGCTTGGTAAGGCGGACTGGGACGAAGTAAGATACAGCCTGGAAAAAGAGATCAAGAACATCCAGGCAGGACGCGCCAATTCCAAGAAAAAGTTAAGACACATGAGAGATATCATTGCTCCCGACCGTGCAAGAAGTGCGATGTATACGAGAGTCCTTACCGATGATGAGGTGCGGGCGATAAGCTCTGCCATAAAAGTGGGGATCATTCAGAAGCTGGATGGCTGGTTTAAGAAAAGTCTTTTTACGAACGACCTGTGTATCTGCAATGGTGTGAGCATACTTAAGAACATCGGATATCCGCTGAACAAGGTGGGAGAGGAGTTCCTCTTTGAGTGCATTACCGATATAGAAAAACCATACTTTGAAGATGCTGTCGCAGCACTGACGCAGTTCCCGAGGAAAAGGCTTATCGAGCAGATTGAGAAATATGTTGCAAGGGCTCATGCAAAGCAGGATGTGCTATTTGGAGCGGGGCTTATATACCTTGCAGGCAAGATAGACTATGAGATCAGTCTGGCAAAAGAAAAATCCGGGGCGCAGCAGGAACAGGCAGTTCCTTTTGCGTATTCGGACAAAGAGATTACTTCGGGCGGCAGTGCTTATGCTGTTCAAAACGAATTTGAAAAGAATGTCCTGACCGACGGAAAAGTTTTTTGATGATCATAAATCCTGCATGGAGAAAGTATACGTATGAATGGATCACTGGATTTTCTGAATATGATAAAAGCGCAGGCAAAGACTGCTACAGTAAAAAAAGTACCTGCAACGGATATAAATGCGGCTTTGCATTCTGAGAAAAAGTCTGTTTCTGCCGGTGTCGGAGGACTCATTGCAGTTATTGATACTGAGACAAACTGGCATGACGAGGTCATGTCACTTGGCGTGGCGCTTGCCGATTCTCAAAGCTTTCGCTGTATCGATAAGAGATATTACATCTTTGAGCCTGAAGACCATGTGGGCGGTATGTATTCCGCTGTACTGAATAAATGCGATGTTCGTCCTCTAAAGTGTGACAGAAAAAGAGGAATGACAGATTTGCGAGAGTATCTTTTGACGAACAGAGTCTCAAAGATTCTTGCCTACAATGCCAAGTTTGACTTAGGGCATCTTTCGGAACTTGTCGATTTTGAGTGGTTTGATGTCATGCGCCTTGCTGCTTACAGACAGTACAACAGTGCAATCACGGATGATCTTCCGTTATGCAAGACGGGGCGCTTAAAGACAAACTATGGCGTTGAGCCCATAATGCGTATGCTTTCAGGAAATGCCCGTTATTTTGAGACTCACAACGCGGTCAACGATGCGGTGGATGAGCTTAAGATAGTTGAGCTTCTGGGCCATCCGCTGGCAGTTTACGACTGTGCAAGGATTTGATTTCACTCAGTGCTGCGTGGGTGAATGCTACATTATATACAATCATTTTTACCCGAATACGGGTAAAAAATATTGACGCTTACACCTCCCTCTACTACAATAACAGTAGAGGGAGGTGCTTTTATGAACATAAAGGATATCCGAAGAAGAAAAAAGGAACTCAACCTTACCACTGCAGAGATAGCGTACAGAGCTAAGCTCCCTGTAAGTACAGTCAGCAAGGTCATGACCGGTGAAACGACAAGACCCAGGTATATAACTGTAGAGAAGATCAATGAAGTTCTTGCCAGGGAAGAGATGCTTACCCGTGTCAGGGCATATATAGATGAGCTTCTTGCGTATATCAAAGAGCACCCGGACGAGGATGTGGATCAGATAAAGTTTGAAAAAGAATATCGCAGGCGCAATAACCTGGATAAATCCGCTCTTCCTTACTCAAAGCCAATAGATACGGCTGTTGTACAGTCCTCGGGGAATCTGGCAATTTTGAGAACCGAGAGAGTGAACATTGAGCAGCTTCTTGATCTGGAACAGGACAGAAGGCTGGAGCTCATAGATGGGCATCTTATTGTCAACGAGTTCCCCGGCATGCGCCATCAGCTGCTTGTGAAGAATATGGGCAAGGTGATAGACCGTTACATCGATGAAGCAGAAGGTGAGTGCCTTATGCTCAATGTCGGTGTCAATGTCCGCCTTGATGAGGATGATTACACCCTTGTAGGCCCGGATATTGTTGTTCTGTGCGACAGGAGCAAGGTAGAAGAGCTGGGAATTATCGGTGCTCCCGACTGGATAATTGAGGTTGTCTCCCCGTCCAGCAGGGGACGTGACTACAAGCTCAAGATGTGCAAGTATATCAATGCAGGAGTCAGAGAATACTGGATCATCGACCCGGAAAAAGAAAAGGTCACCACCTATATTGAAGGTGAACCTACAATGGCGTATGTGTATGGTTTTGATGACGACATTCCTGTGTATATTTACGAGGGAAAGCTGAAGATATGCATAAGGGAGATGGATGAGGCAGGTCGGTAACCCTGGGAAAATTCCATCCGCTATATAAGCAGAAGCCTGTTAATTGATGAGATTATCAGTACACTCAACAGCGATTCAATAGATGAACAGGCTTTTAAACATACAGGTGTCAGAGGTGCAGGTAAAAACGTTACGCTTACTGCAATTTAAATGAATTGCGCGACGACAGACAATGGATAGTGGTTGATCTAAAGTTGAATTCAGATATTGATAAGAAAAGAACTTCCGATTTTTCTTTTGGCAGCAGGACTATATGACGACATAGGAATCATAAAAGAGGATTACAAAAAACATTGGGATTGTCTGAAGAAGTCGCATACGAACTGGCGATAATGACTAAAGGGTACGCCTTTGCGTATCAGGCGTTCGGTAAGTATATGTGGGAGTCAAAAGAGAAAGAAATAAGCCCTATTGTTCTGGCTCAGGTTGACGAAGCCCTGGCACAGAAAGTCTACGACAAGATATGGAGTGAGCTTTCACCTAAGGATAAGTGGTATCTGAGCTTTATAGTTCAAAACGATTCAATGGAGCGAACCAAGAAAGCATCTTATGGATAAAGGAATCATAGACGGATCGACTCGTGGAACGATAAAGCTCAGGCTTCCAAGACTAAAAGAATACGTTGCAAGCAGGGAATGGTTATAGTAAAAGAGCGTAGATGCCACTAAATCTACGCTCTTTTCTTATGACAAAACACAAGATATAGATTATAATAATACTATACTGTGTTATGCGGTTTAAGATTCATTATTCATTTATGAGGATCATCATGGAAAGCAAGGCAGAAACCTGTGCGGTTGTAGTTACGTATAATCGAAAAGAAAAATTGGAAAAATGCCTGGAATGCATCCTGAATCAGCAAGGTGCAGCCAGTGATATTGTGGTTGTCGACAATGCCAGCACAGATGGCACAAAAGAGATGATAACGGATAGGTTCAGCCGCAAGGGGATATATTACTATAACACGGGGGCCAATTTGGGTGGTGCCGGAGGTTTTGAATATGGAGTCAGGGAAGCGGTACTGAAAGGATATAAGTACGTCTGGATTATGGATGATGATACCTGGCCGGAGCAGGATGCGTTAAAAGAACTGTTAGCAGCCAACAAAGAACTGAACGGGAACTGGGGCTTTTTGTCCAGCGTGGCGTATTGGACAGATGGTTCAATATGCAGAATGAACATTCAAAAGAGGAATATTTTTAAGCATATTTCAGAGAAAGAATATGACATGACTGCTGCTCCTATCAAGATGTGCTCTTTTGTTTCACTGCTTGTAAAAGGAGATGTTGTCAGAGAACTGGGGCTGCCGATCGGAGATTATTTTATCTGGACTGATGACTATGAGTTTACGGGGCGCATCTCCAAAAAGTATAGCTGTTACTTAGTGCCTTCAAGCAAGGTTGTGCATGCTATGACAACACATACCAGAGTGAATTTTGCAACCGATTCTTCTGACAGAATAGATCGATATAAGTATATTTACAGGAATGATGTTCATTGTTACAGGCAATACGGCATAGGCGGGTGGATATATCTTTTGCTAAAAGATATGTATACTGCTGTAAATATTCTTTTGTTTTCAAAGAAAGACAAGCTGAAAAAAATCACGATAATGCTTAGGGGAGTAAAAGAAGGTCTGTCATATAAACCGGAGATAAAGAGCTGTGACTATGAAACTAGATGAAAATGAAAAAAATAATATACAGACTGTTCAGAAACGTCTTCTTAAGCTCCTTAAGACAATTCATGATTGCTGCATTGAGAATGATATTCAGTACTCGCTGCACGGAGGCACTCTTTTGGGGGCGGTCAGAGAGAAGGGGTTCATTCCTTGGGATGACGATGCGGATATTTCCATGAACAGAAGTAATTATAACAAGCTGGTCAGGCTGCTTTCGGATGAGAATAACAAATATGGACTTTATATCACTCATTTTAACCAGGTGACCCAGGTAGTATCCAGAGAAAGTGCTGATTCCTGGATCGATGTTTTTGTTTATGATTACATTTCGGGGAATCATATTCTGCAGCGGATAAGAATAGCGTTGTTGGTATTTTTATCAGTCTGTGTCAAACCCAGAGGGGCACTTAAAATAAGAAAGGCTGTCTTAAAGCATTCACTTTTTGTCCGACTGGGATATGATGCGGTATATTTCTTAAGTGGACTGATACCTTATGATATGAGAGTTAAGGCTAGAGAGAGAGTTGCGGAGCACTTTTTATGTGGGAACAGGACGCTTATTCATAAGAGTAATGATCAGCTGAAAGGAATAGTTGAAGTATTTCCTAAAAAGCTTATGGAGGAGTATGTTGCTATCCCGTTTGAGGACACAGCTCTCCTTGCTATGAGGGACTATGAAACAGTACTAATAACTTCATACGGCAAAAACTATATGGAACCGGTCAGGTATATGGATGACTCAGTCAGGGTTCATGAGTCAATACGGGAATACATAAGGGGGAGTAAATGAATATTGCGATATTGTTTGCCGGCGGAACAGGCCAGCGGATGAATACCAATGAGCTGCCGAAACAGTTTTTGAAGCTTCATGGTAAGCCAATCATTATGTACACCATAGAGCAGTTTGCATCCCATGAGCAGATTGACGGAATTGTCGTCGCCTGCCTTGATGGATGGCTTGAATATCTTCAGAAGGAAATTGAAAAGAGCTCCGTGAGAAAAGACTGTGTAATTGTTACAGGAGGAGCAACCGGACAGGAATCAATCTATAGAGCGCTGAAAAAAGCAAAAGATATGTATGGAGAAGAATCCGTTGTCCTTATTAATGACGGAGTGCGGCCGCTTATAAGTCACGATCTCATTACGAGAAGCATAAATGCTGTAAGAGAGTATGGGAATTCCATAGCCTATTCGCCCGCGGGAGAAACGGTCCTAGTAAGCTCGGAGAATAAAGAAGTCCAGGAGATAATAGACAGAAAAAAATGCAGATATGCTAAGGCGCCGCAATGTTTCTTGCTGAAAGATATTTTTGAAACACATGAGCGGGCTTTGAAAGAAAAAAGAAGCTTTATTGATTGTGCCAGTATGATGGAATTCTATGGATATGATCTGCATTTGGAGGAGTCAGCTTCAACAAATATCAAGATCACTTCACCTATTGACTTTTATGTTTTCAGAGCACTGATCGATGCGTATGAGAACTCACAGCTAGGGCTTCCAGAGGGAATGATTAATGAGTTTTGACGAAGAAAGAAAAGACATTTGTGAAGCAGTGAAATCAAATATGATTGATTGGAAAAGCTTGTCCCATAGCAGATTTCTTTTGACAGGCATCACGGGACTCGTAGGGGGTACTGTTTTAAAGCTCCTGTGTGAAGCTGACAAAGCCTATAACTTAGGGATGGAAATCAAGGCACTGGTGAGAAAACCGGAAATTGCGGAGGAGAGGCTTAAGTCCCAGGGAATCCTAAATCAGGTTGTGTTGATAAAAGGCGATGTTTTGGATGAGGTCAAATCAATTGAGGCGGATTACATAATTCATTGCGCCTCCTTGACTTCAGGAAAGAGCTTTGTCACGAAACCGGTTGAGACTATACAGACTTCGGTGCTGGGAACAAACAACATCTTGACAATGGCCGGAGAGAAAAGTGTTAAGGGGATTGTATATGTTTCGAGCATGGAGGTCTACGGAATGCAGAATGATGACCGCGGCTTGGATGAAAATGCAATCGGGACCTTTAGAACAGACATTTTGAGAAACAGCTATCCTATAAGTAAGATGCTTTGTGAGAATCTGTGCATATCCTATAGCAGGGAATACCACTTACCGGTGCGCGTCGCGAGATTATGTCAGGTTATAGGCAACGATATACATTCCGGTGATAGAAGGCTTCTGTTTTACTTAAAGGAATGTGTTGAAGAAAAAAAGGATATCGAACTTCTCTCTTCGGGAGGCTCTTCTCATAACTTTATCTATTCTGTTGATTGCGCAATGGCGCTGCTGGTGATTCTGCTCAATGGCCAAAGCGGAGAGATTTATAATGTTTCAGTAGATGAAACATATTGTTCGATAAAAGAATTTGCGAACAAAATTGGTGATGAATATGGAGTGGGGGTAAAGATTCAGAACAGAACCGAAGAAATGTATCCCGAAGAGAGTCATATCAGACTTGATACAACAAAATTATGTGCTTTGGGATGGAAACCTGTAGAAAGAGATATTTTGTCAATATTCAGAAAGATAGTTGACTTAAGATAACGGATAACTTTATGTACGATGTTTCAATAATAATTCCTCATTATAATACGCCGGATACTTTAGAGAAGCTTATTGAATCTATTCCTGACAACGATAGTATCCAGATAATAGTGGTTGATGACAATAGCACAAAATGTGTCAAAGAGCTTAATGAACTTCAGGCTAAATATGAGGGAAGAATAGAATTTTATAAGAACACTTCGGGAATCCAGTCAGCTGGGGCATGCAGGAATACAGGATTAATGCATGCATCCGGAGAATGGCTGTTGTTTGCGGATGCAGATGACTACTTTGTCCCCGAGTTTTATTCGATAATCAGTCGTTACATCGAATCTGATTATGATCAGATAATTTTTAATGTTACAAGTATATTTGCGGACACCGGTGAAGCCGCTACTCGTCATCTTTTGTATGATAAGAGAATTAAAGAGTACCTGCGCAATCCTGACAGGCGCAGCTACTTAAGGGTTTTAAAAAGATATGCGCCTTGGGGAAAAATGATAAGGCGTTCTGTAGTAGAGATAAATAACATCAGGTTCAGTCAGACACTTCATGGCAACGATCTGTTTTTTTCTATTCAGGCAAGTTTCTTTTGCAAAAGAAATTTTGTGGTGGATGAGATAATATACTGTGTAACACGAAGCGGAGGTTCGCTGACAACGGTAGTCTCTGCAAAAGCATATGAGTGCTACGTCAGTGAATCGATCAAATGCTATTTGTTTTCAAAAGAGAGATATTCCAAAAAGGATTTGAAATACCTTAACTACAACGGCCTGATTATTCTCTATGATGGAATAAAAAGGAAGGTGGGAGCTAAATGCCTCATTCGTGCATTTATTCTTATGGTTAGAAACGGCCTTCCGATTGTAACACTTATGAATCCCAAACAAATAATAGATGCATTTGTAATGAATCGAAGGTTCTATAAAAATGATACACGATACTTAAGTCATAAACCCTGATGCACCTGATTTACACAGAGGTTTATTTATAACTTTATATTAGGATAAATGAATTGGAGCAGAGTTGAAAGAGAAAAGTATTTTTGAATCCGAATTATTCCTGATGGCTATACTGATTATCCTGCTTAAGCCCGGATTTTTGGGGGTCATACCTACGTTAAATTCAATATTCAATTTCGCATGCGTAGCAATTGCCGTTTTTTTGACTGTATACTCGGTTTTTATGATTAAAATCACAAAGAAATATGCATGGATTCTGATATACTATTCCGTGATATTTGTATCAACTGTTATAAACAATGGAAATCTTGTGGCGTTTTTGAAAGAAAACATTTATGGATATGCTCTTTGCTTGTTGTTCGCTATTTGTATGGACAAAAACATCGAGGTATGTCTAAAAAGCTTTCGTATCGCTAATGCATATATTTTTATAAATTTTTTTACTGTACTAATGTTTCCCAAAGGAATGTACACGACAACTCTGTACAGCCAGAATTGGTTTTTGGGGTATAAAAACCCACAAATCAGAATGATATTGGCTTTTTTATGCATATCTTTTTTATGTTCTGTAATCACTACACATAGAATTGGCGTGTTTAATATTTTATTATTTGGATTGGCAGTGATTACAGCTTTAAGAGTTAGCTCTGCAAATGGGATTATTGGTTTGATGATATGGTCGGTGTTGATAATATTGGCTGTCTATATTCCGAAATCATACAAATTTCTTAATCTATTTACAGCGTTGGTTGCTTATATAATGTTCATGCTGTTTTTGATGTTCGTTTCTATCCCGGATTTTGTGTATGACTTTTTGGAACAGATCAATAAGAGTAATTCTTTTCTTGGCAGATATCAGTTGTGGAAAAGAATTGTTGATTGTATAAAGAATAGATTTTTACTTGGATATGGATATCTTTCAGGACTGGATTTTACTTATTATTCAAAAAAAAGATGGGCGACTCATTCGCATAATTGGATGCTTAACGTAATGATGATGGGCGGTATTGTCTTATTGATGGTTTTTTTGTTTGCAGTAATTGTTTCTATTAATTCGTTGAACAACAGTTATCTGTTTTGCAGAATTATATCTGCTACATTGATTTGCTTTTTTATAATGGGTATTGATGAAGCCATGACCAATACGACTATGATTTATCCGATTTTTATTTTGGCCATGGATCCGGAAAAAATATTAGCTGTATGTAAGAAGTATGAAAAGAATGAAGCTATACAACCACGTATAAGGGTAAGCCTTCGATAGGGAAAAAATTGAAAACAATGCGCTTTACAGTATGAAAACAAAAAAGAACATAAAACAGAATTTCTTCTTTAACTCAATATATCAGCTGTCTAATATCATAGTGCCGTTGGTTACCTTGCCATACTTAACAAGGACTATAGGTGCCAAGGGACTTGGAAAGTATTCTTTTGCCTATTCGGTGGCATATTATTTCACAATCTGTGTTAAACTTGGCCTCCAAAACTACGGAAACAGAACAATTGCATATGTTAAGGATGACAAAGAAAAACTTTCAAGGACGTTTTGGGAGATATATGCATTCCAATTGTTTTTTGGGGTTGTACTATTCTTTATCTATTTAGTGTACGCGTTTGCTTTTGCTCCGGAAAAAACACTTGGTCTGATCATGACTATTCTGGTTCTTTCGTCACTGATTGATGTCACTTGGTGCTTGTATGGTCTTGAAAAGTTCAAGGTTACTTCTCTTCGCGATATTACTACCAAAATTGTGACAATGCTCTGCATTTTTACATTTGTTAAAAATGCAGATGATGTGTGGAAATATGCTCTGATTTTCAGTGTGGGGATGCTGATCAATCAGATAGTGGTTCTTCCTGTACTCAGAAGAGAAATCTCTTTTTGCAGAGTTGACAGGGCAGGAGTTATTAGACATATAATGCCCAACATTGTCCTTTTTATTCCGGTTATTGCAATAAGCATTTACAGAACAATGGATAAGATTATGCTGGGGGTATTATCTTCAAATGATGAGCTTGGATACTATCACGCTGCAGAGAATGTCATCAGAGTGCCTATGGCCTTTGTTACAGCGCTTGGAACGGTGATGCTTCCCAGGATGTCCAATATGCTATCTATGGGAAGCAGTAAAAAAGAGCTGGAAAGAATTTTTGATACATCGATTTCATTTGCCATGTTCATTTCATCCGCTGTCTGTCTTGGAATAATGACCGTAGCTCATGAATTTGTTCCTATGTTTTACGGCGCCGGATTTGACAAGTGTATTTACCTGTTCTACATAATTCTACCGGGAAGTATGTTTGAGGCCTTTGCAAATGTAATAAGAACGCAGTATCTGATTCCCAGAAAAAAAGATAAAATATACATTTTGTCTCTGATTATGGGTGCATCAATAAACCTTATTCTCAACTTTATTCTGATTCCTCGTTATAATTCAATCGGAGCGGCGTTTGGAACACTTGCAGCATATGCAATGGTCTGCATTGTTCAGGCAATATGTGTATTTAAAGAAGCAAATATAGGACGGAATCTGCTCAACTCTTTTCCTTATGTTGTATCAGGAATTATAATGTTTATTATCTTTAATTCTTATATAGTTTCAATTGATAATCCTATAATAGCGCTTGCTGTTAAAGTACTTATCAGCGGTGCATTATATATGTCTGCGCTGGGATTAATCCTGGTGACTGCCAGAGGATTGAAGAAAATGAAAGATCAAAAGGAGAAAGAATCATGACCAGTAATCCCATGAAGATAATCCAACTGGTAAGCGGTGAATTTGAAGATCTCGAGCTGTGGTGCCCTGTGATGCGCCTTCGTGAGGAGGGGATACAGGTGGATCTTGTTGCCGAGAAAAAGGGTGAGTACACCGGTAAGTACGGTGTTCACTGCGAGGCGACAATGACCTTTGATGAAGTTGATCCGGGGCAGTATGACGGCGTTCTTGTGCCTGGCGGATGGGCTCCTGACAAGTTAAGACGTTTCCCCAAAGTGCTTGAGATAGTAAGGCACATGAACGAAGAAGGCAAGCTTATCGGAGAGATATGTCATGCCGGATGGGTTCTCATATCAGCGGATGTACTAAAGGGCAGGACTGTCACCAGCACTCCCGGAATCCGAGATGATATGACAAACGCAGGCGCAACCTGGGTCGACAAGGCAGTTGTAGTTGACGGAAACATCATATCAGCCAGACGTCCGCCGGATATTCCGGAGTACAATAAAGCACTGGTTGAATTTCTTTTGTGTAAGAAATGATACCTTTGATGCAGATATGACCATGGCATGAAACAGCGCTATCTGGTAATATACTGACAAATACCAATAAGAGGGGGAAAGAAAATGAAGGATAATAATTGCGGATATTGCGTAGGTGGAGAGCCTCTTGCTAAATTTGGGATCAAGATCTGTGACCTTGAGGTGAGCCAGCTCATTCTTTTCAAGGAGCAGAGTCATCCCGGAAGGTGTATCGTGGCTTATAAGGATCACGTAAGTGAGATCGTGGACATATCCGATGAGGAGAGAAATGCATTCTTTGCAGATGTGAACAGGGCTGCGAAGGCAATCCACAGGGCGTTTAATCCCGACAAGGTCAACTACGGCGCCTACGGCGATACAGGATGCCATCTGCACATGCATCTGGTTCCCAAGTACAAAGACGATTTTGAGTGGGGCGGAGTGTTTGAGATGAACCCTCAGAAGAAGTTTCTTACAGATGCGGAGTATGACGAGATGATCGGGAAGATCAAGGCCTGCCTCTGATAATAGGAATGGGCAAAAGAACTTAAAAAGGATGTGCCAGACACCTATATCAAAAAGCTGGTTATATCTGCTTGACGTGTATATGCTGCGCGGATATAATGTAAATATGATACGGACATTCGCAGACAAAGAGACTGAAAAAATTTTCAACCAGATATACTCTAAGGCAATTCCTACGCAGATACAGCAGGTTGCATTAAGAAAGCTGATCATGATAGATAAGGCTAAGACTGTTTTTGACTTAAAAGCGCCTCCTGCTAACAGGTTTGAGGCATTATCCGGTGATCGGAGGGGGCAATACAGTATCAGGATAAATGACAAGTACAGAGTTTGCTTTTGCTTTAGAAATGGTGATGCGTTTGATGTAGAGGTGGTGGATTATCACTAGGGAGAAACGGATGGCGGAGAGAATTAAGACCCCAACAGTTGGAGAAATATTAAAAGAAGAATTTCTGGAGCCATATGGTATTTCTGCTTACAAGTTGGCACAGGATATTAATGTGCCTACTTCAAGAATACAAGATATATTGCATGATAGAAGAAAGATAACTGTTGATACTTCACTTAGATTGGCTAAGTATTTTAGGGTGTCTGACAGTTATTTTTTGGATATTCAGGATGATATAGATATAAGGAATGCCAAGATTGAGCTTGAATTAGAAATCAATGGGATAAAGGAATGTGAATACCTGTGTAGCCTGGATGTTTCCAAGAAAAAGGGGTGATTTTAGGAATATCCTATTGAATCCAACTGGAGCAATGAAGGAGGGCTATAAAGCCATCATCGCCTTCGTGATCCAGGGGGAGGGCATCAGTGAGGTGAGGCCCAATAAGGCTACTGATCCCGAGTTTACGAGGGCTTATGAGCAGGCAGTACGAGCAGGTGTGCAGGTGCTCTTTTTACAATGCAAGGTAAAAAGGACAGTCTTTTTGTGTGTCCTATCTGCAGGCATGGCAAGGACGATCTCGAGAAGACAGTAAGATGATCTGAAATGCGAAAGAATCTTTTTGGGAAAGGAAGATTATCTGCAGAAATATGAAGAAAAATGTGTTTGGTCTGATACTTGCCGCAGCCTTTGTTTTATCGGGCTGCGGTGTATCTGATTATGAAGAAGAAATAGAAAACGCAACGATCGTGGCGGACAAGGTGGTGGATGCCACCAAAGCGCTTGCGGGGGATGTGGCTGATGCAGCCGGAATAGATAAGTCTGAAGTTAAGGAAGCTATAAAGGATGCAACGTCAGACATAAAAGAGCAGGCGAAAGATGTTGCGGGTGAGCTTACAGACAAGGCAATAGATGCATCAAAGGAAGCAGTCAAAGACTATGCCAGAAAGAAGATCGATGATATGACGCAGAAGGCTCTGGAGCCTGACAGTGATGATCAGGAACAGGGTATTCTTGAAGATGCTTTGGATATAAGTCTTACGGATGCCGACGGTGCAGGCACAAACTATACCTTTACCTATGACGGAGAGACTTTCAGGGCAATCTATACCCCTGACAACTGGAAAATCTTTGATTCATACAGGATAGTGAATGCTCAGGATATGCTGATAATCTGTCAGGCACTAATAGATGAGCACCCGGTCCATGGCAAGGACATGGAGAGCTTCAGGACTGCTCAGGACATGGTATATGAGTGGAATGTTCACAATATCGCATATACTTACCTTGAGGATGGAGACCCGCTAAGAGAACACGCACGTGACGTCGACTTCGACCCCAAGGACCAGGGCATGACCCTGGAGGAATTCTACAAGTCAAGGACGGGCAAGGACCTCGATATATCTGAATACCTCAACGGATGATACCTGATTCAATATATTCAATAATTGTGCTACGAAAAGGGGTATTTATTGATTATATTTGCGGATAATATAATCAATAAAAGGGGGATACAGATATGTCAGTACATGTTTTAGATGAAGCAAACAGATGCCTTGGGTGTGCAAGTCCCAGATGCAGGAATATGGGCTGCCCCATTCACACAAACATACCGGAGATGATACGTCTTTTTAAGGCGAACAGGATGATGGATGCTGCACAGATGCTGTTCGAGAACAATCCGCTCTCAATGATCTGCTCTCTTGTATGCAACCATGAGAATCAGTGCGAAGGAAACTGCGTGAGAGGTATCAAGGGTGAGTCAGTGCATATCTCATCCATCGAGAACTATATTTCCGATTCCTGTTTTGAGAGGCTTGAGCTTAAGCCTGCCCCTTCAAACGGCATGAAGGCGGCGGTTATTGGTGCGGGACCTGCAGGTATCACCATCGCAATCATCCTTGCACTGAAGGGTTATTCCATTACAGTCTTCGAGACTCATGACAAGATAGGCGGGATACTCAGATACGGCATTCCCGAATTCAGACTTCCCAAGTCTATCCTTGACAGATATTACAAAAAGATGAGGGAGATCGGGATCAAGTTCAGACCGAACTTCTCAATCGGAGGTTCAACCGGAGTGCAGGACCTTCTTGACGATGGTTATAAGAGCGTATTCATAGGAACCGGCGCCTGGAAACCAAGAAAGCTCGGCGTGCCGGGAGAGACCTTCGGAAATGTGTTCTATGCCATCAACTACCTCAACAATCCGGATGTATATGAACTTGGTGATCGGGTTGCGATCATAGGCGCAGGAAACGCAGCGATGGATGTTGCGAGAACTGCCATAAGACACGGCTCCAAAGAGGTTGTTGTATACGTGAGGGGCGACGAAGTCAGCGCTTCACAGCAGGAGTTTGAATATGCCAAAGTGGATGGTGTCCGCTTTGAGTACCGCAAGGCTATTGTGAGGATAGAGGATGAGGGCGCAGTGTTCTGCGACATGGGCCCTGATGAAGAGAAGATCTCCGAGCTCAATGAAAAAGGCGAAGAAATCAAAGCAGAGCCTCTCAAAGTTCTTCCCGGCACAGAACATCTCGTACCTGTTGACAGCATTATGATAGCAATATCGCAGGTTCCTCAGGACAGGATAGTAACTCACGAAAAAGAACTTAAGCTCAACGAAAAGGGCAACCTCTACACCGATGAAAAGGGCGAGACATCACTTCCCGGTGTATTTGCATCAGGAGATGTTGTCACGGGCGCTAAGACGGTTGTTGCCGCAGTTGCGGTGTCCAAGCAGATTGCAGAGGACATGGATAAATATATGATGGGCTCTGAAAGCACCAGATGAGAAGAATCCCTCAAAGAAGACATTGCAATTGCCAAGTCTTCCTTGAGGGATTTTTTATATCCCTGTCACAAAAAGGTGATAAAATGGTATTGCTATAGATGTTCATCAGCGATAAGGAAAGAGATATCGCCAATGAGCACATCCAAAGTGAGGGGAATGTTATGAAAAAGAAAAAGTTATTATCGATCATGCTTGCTTCAATGATTTTTTTGTCTGCCTGCAGCGCAGGTGGGAAAAGGGCCGAGGAGCCTTTAGCTGACAATGCCGCGGCTCCTGATGCGGCTGAAGAAGTGAGCGGCAGCAGTGATCTGGTTATCAGCGGCGCTTTGGATGGCGATGAAAGTGCTGCGTCCGGTGAAGATGCGGCAGCAGAAAGCGGCGAGGATATTTACTACGATACCGCCCTTGTTCCGTCCGTGCCCGAATACAAGGTGGCAGCTGACTTCTCAAATGTAAAGTATCACAAATACTTTGCATATCTCTTTGATCCCGAGACCGACAATGAATACAATGATACTTCACTTTTAAGAAACGCACTTATCAAGAATAACTTTGCGGTGAGAAAGGACGGAAGTTCTGAATTTTTTGATGTCTATGAGAACAACAGATACAACATGTTTCCCAATTTTGTGACTGTTGATTCGCTGATGCACACTTATCATCTGTATTTTTCATATCTCTTAAAGAGCATTGAAAAAGATTATCTTGCGGACAGGCTACTTGGCCTTTCCAGGGAGATGCTCTCAAGAAGCATGCGTCAGCTCGAAGAACTTAAGGGGACTGAATTTGAAGAGGCGGCGCTTCGGAATGTGGCTTTCTTTTACATAGGTAATGTTCTTCAGGATGAAGATGCTCCCCTTCCTGTTACGGATGCATCTTTCAAAGAGCTGACAGATACTGAAAAGAGCAGGATCATGGAGGCCTCAGGAATTGAGGACTGCCTTCTTACCGGACTTAAGGAGGACTACACACAGTACAAGCCAAGAGGCTATTACGAGGGCGATGAGAATCTCGAGAAGTACTTCAG
Source organism: uncultured Butyrivibrio sp. (assembly GCA_946546925.1). Classification (GTDB taxonomy): domain Bacteria; phylum Bacillota; class Clostridia; order Lachnospirales; family Lachnospiraceae; genus Butyrivibrio. Next base: position 17,237 of record CAMNOS010000014.1, on the reverse strand, counting down.
GGCAATGATGTTCTACGGAAGGATGGCTTTTGCTCTGGATGATGAAGAGGCTGTAAGGAGCGCAGCGCTGATGGCTATGGCGCTTTCCGAGGATGATAAGGAGTTTGGTGATATCTATGACATAACCGCATTTTTTGCAGGTGCTTCTGATGATATGACCTATGGCGCTCTTTTTGATGAGCTCACCAAAGTGTATGGAAGCATGCCGGATACAGAGAAGATTTCCAGCGATAAGGCGTCATTTGACGCTCTTATGGCCGAGCTCAAAAAAGCAGATCCCCCTAGAGTCAACTCAATACCCGTGCTTGAAACCGAAGAAAACGTGATTCCCTCATTCCGCTTTATGGGACAGCGCTTTACCATCGATGCTGCTATAATGCAGAATCTTGTTTATCGCGCGGTTGAGGAGAATGCAGACGGAGAAAGAAGATACCTTCCCGACGCTCTGGACGCCGCAGCTGCGCTTGGATCTGAGACTGCCATGAAGATCCTTGAAGACAAGGGGGATACTTCTTTTAAGAATTACACCGACAATATGGCGATGATGCAGAAAACCTTCGACAACGCAGATCCCGAGCTTTGGAATGCAAGTCTTTATTCAAGCTGGCTTCACACGCTGCGACCTCTGTTCGAAGAAAAGGGTGAGGGCTATCCCTCATACATGCAGTCCGAGGAATGGGCAAGGAAAGACCTGGAGACCTTCGCGGGCTCTTTTGCAGAGCTCAAGCACGACACCATCCTCTATGCCAAGTCGGTAATGGCGGAGATGGGCGGAGGGTACGATGAAGAACTTCCCGATGACAGAGGGTACGTGGACCCGGAGCCTGTGGTCTACAGCAGATTCGTTGCTCTTTCCAAAAAGACCATGAACGGCCTTGCTGAAGCGGGAATGCTGTCCGATAAGACCGAGGAGAATCTGGCGCTTCTCTCCGACATTGCAATGAGGCTTCTTGAGATATCTGAGAAAGAGCTCAAAAATGAAGAGCTTTCCGAAGAAGACTATGAGTTTATCAGATGCTACGGCGGTGACCTTGAGCATTTCTGGCAGGAAGTAAACTCAGATTCTGAGGAGGATCTGATCTACAGCTACCAGGCACCATGCCCTGTTGTAGCGGATATTGCAACCGACCCCAACGGCACAGTCCTCGAAGTCGGTTCAGGCTATGCCGATACGATCTTTGTAGTGTTCCCGATAGACGGTGAACTTCATGTGGGATCAGGAAGTGTGTACAGCTTCTACCAGTTCACCGTGCCCATGGGCAATCGAATGACTGATAAGGAGTGGAGACAATCACTGTCAAACGGATATATGGATGATGATTTTAACTGGGTTGAGAACGACAGTAAGATCTCAAGGCCGGAGTGGACAGAGAGCTACCGCATAGACTATCCATGGTAAGAGAAGTTATGGACAAAAGAAATAAAGGAAGACTGCTGCTGATAGCTTCGGTGGCAGTCTTTTGCTGCATAGCGGGTGCTGCAGTTTTTTTCGCTATGGGCGGAAGGGCTCTTATTGCACCTCCGGGCTGGGTTTCGTGGCAGGAAAAAGAAGCCGGTGATGAAAATCTTACGCTTTTAGTTGATGAGAAAAGAGCCTCTCTTTTTCTTGAAGGTGACAGATCTTCGCCTGTCTGGGTGAGCGATAAGACCCTCAGGGTGCAGGACGGATTTCTGGCGGACATAGACAGAGACGGGGACACAGAGATGGTCCTTTTGCTGTGGAAGAGGGGACGGTATGGTAAGCACAGGCCCTTCTGGATCGATGCCGATGAAAAGACCTTTTCCCAGCACATCTTTATCTATGATGTGGGGGAGAGCGGAAGTGTCAGAAATAAATGGTTTGCTTCTGACATAGGCCAGGATGTGCTTCGAATGAAGCTGCTGAAAGAGGATCCGGCAATCTTCATCACAGAGACGCTAAGCGGGGAGTGCCTTCTCTGGGCATGGGAGTCCTTCGGACTTAAGAATCTTGACAACGAAGTGACATTTTTGGCCTACGGCGACAATATCATACACGAGCGCATAATTGAGTATGCAAACAGATATGAGGACGGACGATATGACTTTCTGTATGAGCCTTTTCTGGATGAGATAGGCTCTGCCGACATTGCAGCCATACAGGCTGAGACCGTGCTGGTTGACAAGGCATCTGCGGTATCCGGCTACCCGTCCTTCGGTTCGCCTCTTGCAGTTGGAGAAGCAATAAGGAATGCAGGTTTTGATATCGCTGTCTGTGGCAACAATCACGCCCTGGACAGGGGGATATATGGGATTGATGTCACAGATTCTTTTTACCGGGACAACGGTATTACCTGCATCGGAATACAGGAAAGCGGTGATAAGAATTACAGACCGTATGAAGTTGTTTCGAGAAACGGCATACGCTTTGCACTGTTCTCATATACCTATGGGACCAACGCGGGGGATGTTTCTGACAGATATCCCAGTGCTGTTCACTATCTTCCAAAGACAGAGGATGAAAAAAGGAAATTAGTGAGGGACCTTAAGGATGCGCGAAAGGATGCGGATTTCGTTGTTGTGTTCGTCCATTGGGGGAAGGAGTACGAGGAAGAAGTGACGGATGAGCAGCGCCTGGTGGCAGGACTTCTTGCCGAGGGCGGGTGCGATGTTGTGATAGGAAGTCACCCGCATGTTACGCAGGATACGGAAGTGATCACAAGGCCTGACGGCGGGCAGATGCTTGTCTATTATAGCCTCGGCAATTTCAGGGCGGATCAGAAGGGCGAAAGAAATGGCGCCGATACCGGCATCGGAGCAAAAGCGGTATTTACGGTAGAACACTCTTTTGACGGAGTGCGCATCAAACACTGGGAAACCGGAAGCGTTGACTCATTCTGGAAAAGTAGGTAGTATCTAATTATGGCTAAAATAAGTGTAATAATACCTGTATATAATACAGCAAAATATCTGGATGACTGCATGAGAGGCGTCCTTTTTCAGACATTTTCGGACATCGAGATCCTTCTTGTGGATGATGGTTCCACCGACGGAATAAGCCCCGGAAAGTGCGATGAATACGCCCTTAAGGATAAGAGGGTTAAGGTTATCCACAAGGAAAACGGAGGGCTTGTGTCCGCATGGATCGCAGGTCTGTGTGAGAGCTCCTCTGACTATGTGTCTTTTATAGACAGCGACGACTGGATAGATACCGACATGTTCGAGAAGCTCTATGAGCTCACTGACAGCTATTTTTCAGAGAGCGAGATCATATCCGGCAACTATATCGTTGAGAAGGCGTCTGAGAAGAGAAAGGAGACTCAGGCTCTTGAGCCGGGAGTGTACACAGGAAAGGCTCTTGAAGAGGTGAGGACAAGGCTACTTGGCTGCGAGAGAAGACCTGTCACAATGTCCAGGTGTATGAAGCTCATATCAAGAAAGCTGCTTCTTGATAACATCAAATACAGCGACCCGACCATCACCATGAGTGAGGATGTGAATATCACCCTGCCCTGCCTGTGCGACTGCAGAAGGCTTGTCATCGCAAGGGATGCATATTTCTACCACTACAGGCTGGTGACTGACTCGATGGCTCACGACTTCAATCCCAAGCTTCTTTCAAATCTTGATCTTACGGACAGGACCTTCAGGGAGATACTCAAAGACAAGCACATAGACAATGCTGATGAGCAGATGGACAGGGAATACATCCTGATACTTATGGTCATCATGAAAAATGCTCTAAGGTCAGGCGACCGGGATATTCCAAAGCTTGTCCGGAGTATATTCCTCCGACCGGACATAAGGAGTAAGATTCTTGGCACCGGGGTTGATATCTCAGGTCTTTCCGGAAGGCTCATATACTTCACCATGAGGCACCCTAACCGGGCTGTTGTAAGTGTGACGAAGGCGGTTATAGACTACTACGACAAAAAGACCAACTGAGAGCCGTTTTACTGGTATTGTTTCGTTTGATAAGTTACAATTATATGTAAGTAAAAGTCCAATGATTCGGAGGTATAAGTATGGGTAAAGTGTTTCACGTCGATCGTCAGATTGCAAACAAGAATGTGGAGGACTCAGTCACTGAGATGACCAGGGTTATCAGGTATTCGGATATCAACAGTGAGAACAGGCTCTTTGGCGGCCTTCTCATGAGCTGGATAGATGAAGTTGCAGGAACCGTTGCTGTAAGGCATTCCGGCAATCCTGTTGCCACCGCTGCAATTGACAACATGCAGTTCAAGCAGGGGGCTGTTCTTGATGACATCGTTGTGATCATAGGCAAGATAACTCATGTAGGAAGGACGTCTATGGAAGTCAGGGTTGACACCTATGTTGAAGACAGGCAGACCGGCATGAGACATGTGCTGAACAGAGCGTACCTCACGGAAGTATGCATCGATGAGGACAACACACCTGCTATAGTTCCCTACGGACTCAATGTGCGCACAGAAAGTGAAAAGGCCGAGTGGCAGGGCGCTGAGAAGAGACGAGAACTCAGAAGACAGCGCAGAATGGAAGGGTTCTAAGATGCAGGATGTGACGGAAAGAGGATGAATGCAACCTGCCTGAAATGCGGGTGTTATGTGGAGATAAGGGCTCTGGCCAAAGGCGCTTCCTGCCCCGGAAGGAAGTGGTAAAGGCACGGGCCTTTCTTTACCGCTTTTTCGCAGAAGGCTTATCTGCACATAGAAAAGGAATGCGATTAAAATGACTAAAAAGAAACTTGTTCTTGAAGTTATCGACAGGCTCAAAAAAGAATACCCGCAGTCCCACTGCACGCTTGCCTATGACAAGGCGTGGCAGCTGCTCGTGAGCGTGCGCCTTGCTGCCCAGTGCACAGATGCAAGGGTTGATATGATAACACCTCTTTTGTATGAGAAGTATCCATCGGTAGAAGCCCTCGCAGATGCTGAGGTTTCTGATATAGAAAAAATAGTCAGACCATGCGGACTTGGGAACTCCAAGGCAAGGGACATATCTGCCTGCATGAAGATGCTCAGGGACGAATACGACTGTAAAGTTCCGGACACGATGGAGGAGCTCTTAAAGCTCCCCGGAGTCGGGAGGAAAAGCGCAAACCTGGTGCTTGGCGATGTCTATGGGAAACCGGCTATCGTCACGGACACCCACTGCATCAGACTCTGCAATCTGATAGGACTTGTGGACAATATTAAGGAGCCCGGAAAGGTGGAAAAGGAACTTTGGAAGATCGTTCCGCCGGATGAGGGAAATGACCTCTGCCACAGGTTCGTTGATCACGGAAGAGCAGTGTGTATTGCCCGAAGACCTAACTGCGCGGGGTGCTGTCTTAAAGACATCTGTAAGACAGGGAAGAAAGCCCTATCATAATTGTGATAAAAAGATAACGACGTTTTTTGACTTGAAACAATGATATATTGCAGCATTTATCTGATAATCACTCCATAGTTTCCGATTCAGAACCAAAGGAGAAGATCAAATGAGAGACATTGAGTATCTTAGACTCTTATGCAAGGAATTTCCCAACTCCAGGAAGGCAGCAGCGGAGATCATTAACCTCAGGGCCATCTGTGCACTTCCCAAGGGAACTGAGTATTTCTTTTCCGACATACACGGAGAATATGAGGCGTTCTCGCACCTTCTTCGCAGTTCCTCTGGTATCATAAGGGCCAAGATCGGTGAGACCTTTGGCAATCAGATGACCGAGGCTGAGCAGCTTCGCCTTGCTAATCTCATCTACTATCCAAGGGAAGTCATAAGTGCATACAGGCACGATGAGTCGGCATCGGGAAAAGAGATCGCCGAGTACCAGAAGATAACGATCAACAGGCTTATCTCCATATGCCGCGTGGTGAGCTCCAAGTACACCAGGAGCAAGGTGAGAAAGAAGATGCCTCAGGATTATGCCTACGCCATTGATGAGCTTCTCCACCTTGACGTAGACGATCCCAACAAAAAGCTTTACTACAGTGAGATCGTGAACGGTATTATTGAGATTGACTTTGCGGATGAATTCATCATAGCTCTCTGCGAGCTGATACAGAACCTCACTATCGATTCACTGCACATCATAGGCGACATCTTTGACAGGGGTGCAAGACCTGACCTAGTCATGGAGGAGCTGATGAATTTCCACGATGTGGACATCCAGTGGGGGAACCACGACATCGACTGGATGGGGGCAGCCTGCGGCAACACCGCCTGCATAGCCAATGTTCTGAGAATAGGAACGAGCTATAACAGTTTCGACGCCCTTGAGGACGGTTATGGGATCAACTTAAGACCACTGTCGATGTTTGCGGCAGAGGTGTACAGGGATGACCCATGTGAATGTTTTAAACCGCACCTTCTGGATGAGAATAAATATGATTCGGTCAACCCCAAACTTGCAGCCAAGATGTGCAAGGCCATAAGCATCATCCAGCTCAAGCTCGAGGGACAGCTTATCAAGAAGCACCCTGAGTACGGACTTGAGGACAGACTTCTTTTGGACAAGATCGATTATGACAAGGGCGAAGTTCTGATAGAGGGAAAGAAATATAAACTGAGCGATGATAATTTCCCCACCATCGACCCGGCTGATCCCTACAGGCTCTCCGACGGCGAGGAGGAACTCATGAGGACGCTGCGCCTGTCCTTTATCCACTCTCAGGTCCTTATCCGTCACGTACAGTTCCTGTATTCCCACGGTGCCATGTACAGAGCCGTAAACGGGAACCTGCTCTTTCACGGCTGCATTCCCATGGACGACAAGGGCAACTTTGCGGAGATGACAACGAGGGACGGAAGCTTTAAGGGCAAAGAACTTATGGACTACCTCAACATCAAGATCCATGATGCCTTTTTCCTTGACATGAGAGATGATGCAGACAAGAAGCAGGACGCTGTGGATCTGATGTGGTATCTCTGGTGCGGGCCCAGGTCACCTCTTTTCGGAAAAGACAAGATAAGCACATTTGAACATATTTTCCTTAAGCATGAAAAAGAGCTGCTGATTGAGAACTACAATCCCTATTACAAATATTCTTCAATGGAGGCATACGCCGATAAGATACTTAAGGAGTTTGGACTTGACCCTGAGTGGGCGCATATCATAAACGGACATGTTCCGGTCAAGACCAAGAAGGGCGAGAGCCCGGTGAAAGCCGGCGGCAAGCTTTACATCATAGACGGAGGTATATCCAAAGCCTACCATGAGCAGACCGGAATTGCGGGATATACGCTTATATACAACTCACATCACCTTGCACTTGCAGCCCATAAACCCTTTGTAAAGGGCGCTGAGAATACCCCCGAGATCCAGATAACCGAGAACTCAAAGAGAAGACTTCTTGTGAGAGATACGGATATAGGAAAGAGCCTTCAGAGGCAGATAGATGACCTTAAGGATCTGCTTCGGGCCTTTGAGAGTGGTGCCATCAGGGAAAAGAACTGATGACTTTATAAAAAAGTTAGTTGACGTTTCTTTGTTTGGTATTCTACAATATCCACGAAAGGAAACGTGTTTTATGGATGCAAACGGATTAAACGAAGAGCAGCAGGCTCTTCTCGCAAGTATAATGGGCAAGTCCTCACAGGCAGGCGGAGGCGGTGGCTTTAGTGTATCACAGGTGCCTGCAGCCCAGGCAGCACCTGCTGCGGCACCTTCACCCGCAGACAGCGGCAAGATGCTGAGTCAGGCGGAGATCGACGCCCTTATTGCTTCAATGGGTAAATAACAGTTTACATAGCCTTCCGGTTAACCGGAGGGCTTTTGTATTTTTATTCACAAGATCCGACTATTGTAAATGTCTCATTTGACAATGCTTTCCTGCTTTAATTGTCGATTGGACGATTATTAAATTATTATTAATACGCACATTTCCCCTGAGATTCATATATAATTTAATCGTGGCAGTATCTGCCCGTAAACTGTTTCGAGATTGGAGATTATAAAATGGCTAAGGAAAATGCAGGAAAGAACACTAAAGCAGTCAGATCAGGAAAAAGCGTAAGTACCAAACTTCTCAGGATTCTCATTCCTATCATCGCTATCGACATTATGATCATCATAGCAGTCGTAGCCGTTCAGGCCAGAAAGATCATAACAGATCTTGCTGAGAATAACCTTAAGAAGGAGTCGGGATTCTATGCTGAAGAGATGGGCAGGGAGATCACCAATCTTCAGGAATATCTGGACGCATGTGCTGATGCTATCGGGGCAGTCTCCTTCCCCAATGACAATGCTATGGCAAGCTTTCTGATTCCTACAATGTCCAAGAATCAGTACGTTCCCAACGGTATGTATATTGCAACTTCGACCGGACAGTGGATAGACCCTTCAGGCTGGGTTCCCGATCCCGACTATGTTGCAACAGAGAGGGACTGGTATAAAGAGGGCTTAAATCACAGTACTTTCATGGCAGGTGAGCCATATGTGGACAGCGATACCGGCAGCATGGTGGTATCCTTCACGAGAAAGGTAAAGATAGCTGATGCCAGAGAGGGTGTGGCATCCTGTGACTATACAATGGACGGTATTATGGAGAAGATCGGTGAACTCAGACCTGTTAAGACAGGTGGCGCAATGCTTCTTTACCATGACACGATCCTTTCATATTTTGACGCAAGCTTTAATGGGACCTCTGTTTCAGCTCACCCTGAAGCCAAATTCCTTCAGGCGGCATATCAGTTTGCAGGCTCTGGGGCATCTGATGTGGCTTCAATTAAGTCAGAGAACGGAGTTACATATTTTGTATCTGCCGATACAATTCCCGGAACAGAGTGGGTTCTTATCTGCTCTGTTGCAGAGAAGGATGTGCTTGCAGGACTTGCGCAGTTCCAGACGATATGTATCATTCTGATGATCCTCATGATCATTGCAGCATCCATCATAATGTATCTGCTTATAAGGAGCATGATCACCAAGCCTGTAGGAAATCTTACACAGAACATCACAAGGATCACAGACGGTGACTTTACTGTTGAGATACCTGAGGGCGGTGAGGATGAGATCGGTCTCATGAATAACCACATGAAGGAATTCGTATCTCATATGAGAGAGTCCCTGAGCAACATCAAGAGTGAGACCAATAAACTTGCAATTGAGGCAGAAAACAGCAAAGACGCCTCCGGCAAGCTCAATGTTCAGGCAACTGAGCAGTCCACCAACATGGGACAGATCAGGGATGCGATGAACGGAATGGCAAGTGCCGTATCAGAACTTGCAAATAACGCAACCGAACTTGCAACTGAAGTTGCAGATCTTATGGAGCAGGGCAATGAGGCCAGCGAGACAGTCAAAGTGCTAGTCGGAAAAGCTCAGGACGGTCAGAGGGATATGGAAGTTGTCCAGAAGGGTATGGACAAAATCGCAATGTCAATGACCGAGATGAACACAGACGTACAGGAAGTCGGCGCATCAGCTCAGAGGATCAATTCCATCATAGAGATGATCAATTCCATTGCATCACAGACCAATCTCCTTTCGCTCAATGCTTCAATTGAGGCTGCAAGAGCGGGAGAGGCAGGCAAGGGATTTGCAGTAGTTGCCCAGGAGATCGGGCAGCTTGCAAGTAACTCTGCAGAGTCTACAACAGAGATCGGCAAGATCATTGCTGAGATCACGCAGCAGATCAAAAATCTTTCAGAAAAGTCAGAGTCCAACATGGCCGAGATCTCCGCAAGCTCCGATGCCGTGGCAACCGCTGGAAAGACCTTTGAAGAGATATTCTCAAGTCTTGATGTCACCAGCACAACCGTACAGCAGATGATCGACAAGATCGGCAATGTTGACACAATAGCAACTTCCGTTGCGGCAATCTCTCAGGAGCAGTCCGCAAGCACACAGGAAGTTACAGCTACAACCGACAACCTGGCAGTAAGTGCCGAACAGGTTGCATCCGAGAGTCATGGCGTGGACGAGAGCGCCACAACGGTTTCAAGTTCGGCTGCTACCATCGAAGACTTCGTCAGAGACTTCAAGATCTAAGCGATAGGCGGAATGAGTAAACACATTGCTGTGCTTGCACAGAGCAATGTGTTTATGAAATGACGTAACGGATATGAGGAAAAAAGAATTGCGAAGTAATGAGCAATTCGATTTCCGAATAGACGTGAGCATGGCGGGAACGAAGTGAAGCCATGCGCATATCGCGTAGCAATGTGGATTATTCGATAGTAAGGTAGAATTGCGAAGAATGAAAGGGGGGTAATCATGTATATTTCAATGCAGTGCTCAGACAACAGCGGAATGCTGAACACGGAGATATGTACTTTCTACGGAATCCGTTATGTTCCGAGATTCCGCTCAGCCATGATATCTACAGAACATTTGAATCATGACTACGTAATCCCCATGACACCACAGGATTATGAAAATGCTGTAAAGCAGATAAATGAGGCCATGAAAGCCCATGCTCACATGATCACAATAGAGAAGGGCATCGTGTGCCGCGGCAGAAAGGGCGAGATGAGAAACGTTGAGCCCCAAAAGCTTGTGATATCTTCAGTGTAAAAATGAAACTTTTTTTCATATTACTGTTGACAACGGCGGTCAATTAGAGTAGCTTAAGAGTTGTCAGTTAGAACAATAAATTATTAGACAAATCAGACGAAAGGAGGTAAGCACAATGTTAAGAATCAGAAACAACAATTTACTGGATATGGAAGAAGTGGTTACCTCGCCTGAGTTTACCTGATTTCAGGTTACTTTTGCAGTTTTGGCGTGGTATCCGATATGGAGGCCACGCCTTTTTTATACACTTTTGTAAATGTGTCTAATGCGGCGGGATCTCCATAATCCTGTCGTTTTTTATTTGCATTTTTATCAGACTTAAAAGGGATGTGATTGTTATGAAAAAATATATTATCAGAAACTGGTGGCGGTATACCATTGGCGGAATATGCCTGATACTCAGCACTGCAGTGGACATACTGGTACCGTTTATAACCCTTTCCATGGTGGATGACGTAATTGTGGGAAGGAATATGGACATATTCAGAAGGGATATTTTTCTGTATGTGGCAGCAGGTCTTTCGCGTGCGCTCTTTCAGTTTGCAAAGGAGTTTCTGTGTGACATGTCGGGATGCCGTGTGGCTTCGGGACTCAGAAAAGACATGATGAAGCATATCTTTTCACTGCACAAGGGTTACTTCGACAAGAACAACACGGGTGAGATCATGGCGAGAGTCAGGGAGGATGCCGGCGCTGTCTGGGATCTGACGGGATTTGTCGGGATGCTCATCACAGAGGCAGCAGTCTACTTTATAGGAGTTGTTGTCTGCATGGTGCGACTCAACTGGAAGCTGAGCCTTGTTCCCCTTGTGTTCATGCCGCCACTTGCTTATATTGCCCTTCATCTGGAGAAGAAACTTGGCAGGGATTATGACGATATAAGTGAGAAAAATGCCGCTCTTACCAAGGTTGTGGAAGAGAATATCTCAGGTGTAAGGACTGTGAAAGCTTTTTCTGCCGAGAGCTATGAAATGAAGAAGTTTGACGAGAAGAACCTTGCATACGGCGATGCCAACAAGAAATTTGCGCAGGATCTTGCGGATACAGATCCGCTTCTTGGAGTGATTCCCAAGATCATGCAGACCTTTGTCGTAGCGATTGGTGGATTCGCGGCAATAAACGGCAGCATCACATACGGAACACTGGTGGCGTTTGTCTCATATTCGATCAGCATTGTCTGGCCGATTGAAAACCTTGGATGGATGCTGTCACTGATCTCGCAGGGGCTTGCCGGCTACAAGAAGATCAACAGGATTCTCAAAGTAAAACCTCAGATACAGGATTCCGAGGAAAGTGAAGGAGAGATACGAGGCGAAAAGGGAGAACTGAAATTTGAGAATGTGTCTTTCAGGATGGATGGAAAAGAGATATTGAGAGACATTTCTTTTTCCATAAAGAGAGGACAGACTCTGGGCATAATGGGTGCTACCGGTGCCGGAAAGAGTACCATCGTCAATCTGATAGAGAGATTTTATGATGCCAACGAAGGCAGAATCAGCATTGATGGAAAAGACGTATCGAAGATGCCGCTAAAGGATGTGAGGGCTTTTTCCTCAGTGGTAACCCAGGATGTATTTCTTTTTTCCGACACCATTACGGAGAATGTCAGACTCGGCAGCAAGGACAGCTGCGATGAGAGGACAGTAAGATCTGCCATAAAGAGCGCGCATGCCACGGAATTTGTGGAGAAGATAACAGGCGGCTACGACGCTGTGATAGGTGAGAGGGGAATAGGCCTCTCAGGTGGACAGAAGCAGAGACTTTCCATAGCCAGGGCTCTGGCCAAGAAGGCAGAACTGCTCATACTTGACGATTCCACATCCGCCCTTGATATGGAGACGGAGGCTGCAATACAGAAGGAACTCAGGGAAAAGAAAGATACCAGCAAGATCATCATCGGTCACAGGATATCCTCGGTGAAGGACGCAGATGAGATCATTGTCCTTGAACACGGCAGTGTAAAAGAGCGTGGAACCCACGCCGAGCTCATTGCAAAGAGAGGACTTTACTACAGCACTTATGAGGCACAGTACGGAGACTACCGGAATGCTGTCAATGAGTAATGAGTGCATAATTCTGAACTGATAACAAAAAGGAGGTGCAGATACAATGGCGATAAACAGCACCAGAGAGGATGAGGAATTAAAGGAGTCGTTAAAGCTTGATGTTTTAAAGAGACTTTTATCCAATCTTCTGGAATACAGGGGGAAGATAGTTGTCGTTACGCTCCTGATACTTTTGACAGTGGCGATATCAACAGCTTATCCTCTCCTCATAGAAAAAATAATAGATGATGAGATCGTGGCTGGCAACAAAGAAGGGCTTCTTGTCATGGCTGCGATCATGATCATCATAGCGCTTGTAAGCTACGCAGCAACCAGAATCTGGAGGCGGATAATGGCTGATGTGTCCAATGATCTGATCATGAATATAAGGCGCAGACTGTATGTACACATACAGAAACTCGGAGTGGATTTTTTTGACCAGAGGCCCTCGGGCAAGATTCTTGCAAGGGTCACGGGAGATGTGAATGCGCTCAAGGATGTGCTCTCAAGCACTGTCACGACTCTGGCTCCTGAGGCGGTGACCCTTCTTGTCATACTGGTTATAATGACGATCAAGAGTCCCGTGCTGACGCTCTCTGCAGCCGTTGCGATCCCCATCATACTCATAGGTCTGTATTTCTGTGAGATACTTGCTCACAAGAGATGGCAGATATGGAAAAAGAAGGACTCCAATATGACAGCCTTCATCCATGAGGGGATAGAGGGCGTCTCCATAATCCAGAGCTTTAATGCCGAGAAGGAGTCGGAGAGAGAGTTCAACGGTATTGTTGATGAAGTCATAAACGCGTTCAGAAATGCGGTGGTGATAACGGACCTCTACAGCCCAACGATTGAAATTGCAGGAGGTCTTGGAACTGCAACCCTCTATTACCTTGCAGTCACAAGACTTGGAGTTACGAAGGAGTCTATAGGAACTCTTTCCGCGTATGTACTTTATCTTGGTATGTTCTTTCAGCCCATAAGAAATCTTGCCAACTACTACAACAAGCTCATCACAAACCTGGCTTCTGCAGAGAGGGTGTATGAGATCATGGATATGGTCCCTCTTGTAAAGGACGGGGAAGAGGTTGTTGATATTCCCGACATCGAGGGAAATGTGGAGTTTGACCATGTGACCTTTGCCTATCCCGATGAACCTGATGTGGATATATTAAAGGATGTGAGCTTTAAGGCGGGGAAGGGTGAAACCATTGCTCTGGTGGGACCTACCGGAGCCGGAAAGACAACCATAGTAAGCCTCATCAGCCGCTTTTACAATACTAAGAGCGGGAGAGTCTTAGTGGACGGCTATGACATAAGCAAGGTCACGATCCAGTCTTTGAGAAGCCAGCTCGGGATCATGACTCAGGACAACTATCTCTTTTCCGGAACAATACGTGACAATATCAAGTACGGAAGACCTGATGCCACCGATGAGGAGATGATAGCTGCGGCAAAGGCTGTACACGCACATGACTTTATCAGCCGCATGGAAAAGGACTACGATACTGTGATAACAGAGAGGGGCGGGGGACTGTCCAACGGACAGAGGCAGCTGATCGCTTTTGCGAGAACTCTTTTGACAGATCCAAGGATACTGATCCTCGATGAAGCAACTTCCAGCATCGACACCAAGACAGAGATCCTGGTACAGAAGGGAATTGAGGAGCTTCTCAAAAAGCGCACATCTTTTGTGGTGGCACACAGACTGTCGACCATAAAAAATGCCGACAGGATATTCTTCATTGATGACGGAGGAATACTGGAGTGGGGTGACCATGAGAGCCTGATGGCAGCAAAGGGTGCATATTACGATCTGTATTCTTCACAGTTTGTCAGTGCGTCCTGAGACAAAGGCATTTTTGTTTGCCGATGCAGGGATGATAATGTATAATGTATCTTTAGTGGGTCAAAGTACCCTGTATTAATTATATGTAGAGGAGTAGCAGCTATGTCAGAAGTTTATAATCACCATGCGATTGAGAAAAAGTGGCAGGAGTACTGGGAGAAGAATGAGACATTTAAGACTGATGTCTGGGATTTTTCAAAGCCCAAATACTATGCGCTTGATATGTTTCCCTATCCTTCAGGAGTAGGACTCCATGCAGGTCACCCGGAAGGCTACACTGCTACTGATATAATGTCCCGTATGAAGAGAATGCAGGGATACAACGTCCTTCATCCCATGGGATATGACTCTTTCGGACTTCCTGCTGAGCAGTATGCGGTTACAACAGGCAACCATCCCGCAGGATTTACCCAGAAGAATATTGAGACTTTTTCAAAGCAGCTCAAGGAGCTGGGCTTTGACTATGACTGGTCCAAGATGATCGCAACCAGCGATCCCAAGTTTTACAAGTGGACACAGTGGATATTCAAGAAATTGTATGAGGCAGGTTACGCCAAGCACATCGATATGCCGGTTAACTGGTGCGATGAGCTGGGAACAGTTCTTTCCAATGACGAGGTAATTGACGGCAAGTCAGAGAGAGGCGGATACCCTGTTGTCAAGAAGATGATGAAGCAGTGGGTTATCGACCAGCAGGCCTTTGCTGAGGAACTGCTGGAGGGCCTTGATGAGATTGACTGGCCTGAATCCACCAAGGAGATACAGCGCAACTGGATTGGCAAGTCCACCGGTGTGGAAGTTGATTTCAAGATCGTAGGCGGCGGTGAGTTCTCAATCTTCACAACCTGTATCGAGACTATCTACGGTATTACCTTTATGGTACTTGCTCCCGATGGAGATATCGTGAAGGGGCTTATGGACAGGGTTGAGAATCCCGAAGAGGTTCAGGCCTACATTGATGAGACAGCCAAGAAGAATGACCTTGACAGAACAGATCTCAACAAGACCAAATCAGGATGCCCTCTCAAGGGAATCTATGCTATAAATCCCGTAAATGGTAAGGAAGTGCCTCTTTTCATAGGCGACTTCGTACTTGCAAGCTATGGTACAGGTGCTGTTATGGCGGTTCCCGCTCATGACCAGAGAGACTTTGAGTATGCGCAGGTTCACAATCTGCCTCTCATTCAGGTCATTAATAATGTCGAGGGAACGGTTGATATTTCCGGACACGCTTTTGAGAAACAGGACTACCTCGGCAAGGGCTGCATCCTTGAGAACTCCCAGGAGTTTGACGGACTTACCGTTGAGGAGGCCAAGAAGGCCATCACCAAAAAACTGGTGGATATGGGTGTTGCAAGAGAAAAGGTCAACTACCACTTCCGTGAGTGGATATTCGCCCGTCAGCGCTACTGGGGTGAGCCCGTTCCCTGTGTTTACAAGGAAGACGGCACAATTGTTTTCCTTGATGACTCAGAGCTTCCTGTTGTTCTTCCTGAACTTGAGGACTACAAGGGAAGGGGCGGCAAGGCACCGCTTGAAAACGCAACAGAGTGGAAGGCTTATGACAAGAACGGACTCAAGGGCACAAGGGAGACGTCCACAATGCCCGGTTCCGCAGGTTCTTCCTGGTACTTCCTCAGGTACATCGATCCTGACAACGACAAGGAATTCGCCAATCAGGAGCTTCTTAAGCACTGGATGCCTGTAGACCTCTATGTGGGTGGACCTGAGCATGCAGTCGGACACCTTCTGTACTCACGTATCTGGAACCGCTTCCTTTACAGCAAGGGACTTTCACCGGTCAAGGAACCCTTCAAGAAGCTGGTTCATCAGGGAATGATCCTTGGCGAGAACGGCATCAAGATGGGTAAGCGCTTCCCTGAATTTGTAGTAAATCCCAGCGATATCGTAAGGGACTACGGCGCCGATACGCTTCGCCTGTATGAGATGTTCATGGGACCTCTTGAGGTATCAAAGCCCTGGAACTCAGCAGCGGTTACAGGTGCCAGGAAGTTCATTAACCGTGTGTTCACCTTCTTCACAGAGCCCGGCAACATCACAGATGAGAATAACGGGAACCTTGAGAAGGTTTATCACCAGACCGTCAAGAAGGTTACAGGTGACTTTGAACAGCTTGGCTTCAACACAGCCATCGCTCAGATGATGATCTTTGTAAACGCAGTATATAAGGAAGGCAAGTGCCCGAGAGAGTATGCTGAGAACTTCATCAAGATGCTCTCCTGCATCTGCCCTCACGTGGGTGAGGAGATATGGCAGATCCTTGGACATGACAGCACAATTGCCTATGAGACATGGCCGACCTTTGATGAGTCCAAGTGTGTCGAGGATACAGTAGAGATTGCAGTTCAGATCAACGGCAAGGTTAAGGCTACTCTGTCAATCGGCAAAGAGGACCCCAAGGATGAAGTAATTGCCAAGGGCAAGGAACTCATCGCAGATAAGCTTGATGGAAAGAACGTAGTGAAGGAAATCTATGTTCCCGGTAAGATACTGAACATTGTTGTAAAGTGAGTCTGGCTTTTGAGACATGCTCTTGAAATAAGAAAGTACGCTGATCGTGTAACGATATTTATGGTGAATATCGTTACACGATTTTTTTCACATATGAATATTGCAGAGTGTAGTTGCAATTGAATAATGATTCTGCTATATTAACATTTGTTCTGATTGTTCTAAGAGATTCATTCTGAACCTATGCAGTGAAGGTCCGATTCAGGACGCTGCATGATTCCCGTTTTATTATTGTACAAGTTGTTTGTTGGGAGTATTAACATTGCATATTTGTATGTGTTTGTTTTTATTTCTGGAATTCAATCATTATCTACGACTGTTTAAGACTGCAAAAGAACTATAGCTGCCAGAATATTGAAGAACACAGGATTTC
>CAMNOS010000013.1 GCA_946546925.1 uncultured Butyrivibrio sp. | reverse complement strand
TGAGCTGCTCGAAGTACTTCTTACCTACTTCCATAACTACATCTGAGAACATCTGGATGAAACGACGATATGAATCATATACGAAACGCTCGAAAGCAGGATCAGGATTGCCCTTGATCATAGCTGCAACAACTTCGTCATTAAGACCAAGGTTGAGGATTGTGTCCATCATACCGGGCATTGATGCACGAGCACCGGAACGAACTGAAACAAGCAGAGGATTCTGAAGATCGCCAAACTTCTTGCCGTTGATCTCCTCCATCTTCTTAACGCCTTCCATAGCCTGAGCCATGATCTCGTCGTTAATCTTACGGCCATCCTCATAATACTGTGTGCAGGCCTCTGTTGTGATTGTGAAGCCCTGTGGTACAGGCAGGCCAATGCTTGTCATCTCAGCAAGGTTAGCACCCTTACCACCGAGGAGGTTACGCATTGTCATGTCACCTTCGCTAAACATATAAACCCATTTGTTCGCCATGTTTTTACCTTTCTTACCGGTTCCGCCGGTAACCTTTCATATATACATTTTTATAACTACCACTTTTATATTATAGTGGGAATTACCTCGCTCTGTTCCTTTCAGGAGGGATGAAGCTGTCAAAGATAAAGATATCAAAATCCTTCTTGGCTTCCAAAAGCTGTTCCTTGGACTTGACGGTCCATGCAGCCGTTGTGCATTTATAGAGATGTCTGCATATCTGCATCGATACACTCTTTGAATATCTGCAGTTAAAAGCTATAAAATCAGGTTTGGACAGGAAATTGAACATCAGATGTGTCAGGACAAAATATAAAACTCCTGAAAACTCCTCCGGCTTGTCTTTGTGGAATTCATCCGAAAGCTGTCCTCTTACAATCTGAGGATAATGTCTTCTGAGCCAGATCACACCTAGCGGATTAAAGGACTCGATGCAGTACAGACCCTTGTAGTCCCTCAGAAGATCCATGACCTTCCCGCATACGGAGAGATCTTTGAGCTCTATCTTGAGCTCTATTATCAGCGGAACCCTTCCGTCAACTGCCCTAAGGAAGTCCTCAAACCTGGGGATCTTCTCAGATGAGCCCAGCAGATGGAACTCCATGAGTTCATCATAGGTGTAGTCGATAACCTTGCCCTTGACTCCATAAGACGCATCGTCCGTCAGAGGCGCATCCTTGGGGATCCTGCCCTCGGGATATCTTGCAACTCGCTGAAGTGTAAAATCATGGAAAATAACCGGAACTCCGTCTTTGGTCAGCTGGACATCACATTCAATGCCGTATCCGGCATCCACTGCCTTTTTAAAAGCTGCCATGGAATTCTCCGGCGCATCGGAATTGTTATCATGCAGTCCCCGGTGTGCATAAAGGTTAACAAGCAGTGGCTCCATGTCCGGTCTCTTCGTCATACGAGGCATTATCATCAGCAGATACAAAACCGCCAAAACCACGATAACTATGCACAAAACCTGCAGAAAATACATTTGAAGACCACTTCCTAATTGATAAATTTATAACTTGTCCGACAAATATTTTACACATCTTTTGTTAATTTCGCAACAATATATCCGACAATATCTTGGTGAAACCTATGAAATCTTTATTAATTTTGTACAAAACTTCTAATATTATGACAGGCCTCTGGCCGTAATCCTGAACTTAAAGGTCTTTTTACCGCCGTATTCACCTGTTCCTTCAAGTGTAACCGTTGCCGTTCCGATAAATCTGTTATCGGATACGGAGACAATCCTGTAGTCTCCCGGATCCAGCTCTTTTCCCTGGAGGGTGACCTTAAGATCTTTTTCGCTGATGGGAATGACTTCCATTCCGTTGTTAAAGCCCAGTCCGCTGACATCCTTAACCGTTACCTTAGCTCCTGAGATGTCCTTGGAAGCATCTATTATTCTGTAGCTGCACTCCAACGCGCCGGCACTGTAATAGGAGCTCTTCTCCGAGCAGACAGGACTTACCGCTATGCCGATGATGGTTCCGGCTGCAGGCTTATCTGAAGGATCAACCTCCTCGCCGTCTGATTTCACATTGCCGTCTGTCATGGCCGCAGTTCCGACATAGTAATATCTGTAATCAATCTTGGCCAGGGCCTCTATATCCTTGTCTTTGCCTATGGCAATGGCCTTGCCGCTGTCGGTAAACTTGGGAGTCTGTATAAAGTAGCCTGCTTTTCCTCCGGCATTAAACTTAACGTCATTTGCAGCAAAAGAAATATGGCCCTTATCAAAGGGAGCCTTCTTAATGCTGAATTTCACAGCTGTTCCTGCTCCGGCAAAATTGCCTTTGCCCTTTACTATGAGCACAGGCGCTTTCGCACCGGCAATTTCGGCATCCGCCACCTTGCCGTTATTCTTATAGGAAAGAGTGTAATCAATTCCTTCCCTGAGGATCACGGAATCACCGAACTTCACGGTAACATCCTTGCACTTTGCTCCGCCCTTGGAATAGTAAACCTCATTGTCGCCAATGGTAACCGTAAGCTTATTCTTTGTATCATTCTTGAGATTGTAGGCCTTAACGGTAATTGTCTTCTTGATGCTGCCGCTATAGCCATTTTTGCCGGTAAATACAAGATTAAACTTGCCTACGTTACCGGTGTTCTCCATAGATACAGCATAGTCCGCATTGTCCGGATTTACCGTTTCCTTTGTAAGAGCATGCTTTACTTTGGATTTATCAACCGTATAAAGAACCGCCTCTCCGGTAGTTTTCCAGGCTTCTTCAAGATTCTTATCATTGGAATTAAACAGATCTGTAAGTGATATTTCTTTTCCCGTGTACTCCACAGAAGTAGAAAGGCCGGCGATCTTAACACTCTTCATAGGTGTTCCGACAATCTCGTATGTCGCAGTCTTATTGCCCACAACTATAACTTCGCCCTCGGAAAGATCACTCTCACTCTTTGAGATTCCCTTAATAACGAAGCTGTGTTTACCTGCAGCATTATGCCTGGTATCTTTTCCAACAAGCTCAACGGTAAAGTCCTTATTATAGGTAAGAGCTGTCTTACCATTATAAACACAGATAAGAGGCGCATTTCCTCCCTCTGCGCCAAAGAGCTTGTCTGCTGTATAGGTAGTGTCCTTAGCATAAGCAAGTTTAACCGCCTTGCCGCTTGCATCTCTTACCTTAAGCTTTGAAGCCTGAACATAAGCCTTATTGGAAGCAGAGTAGGTTTTCACAAGAACGGTCTCAGTCTTGGGACCTTTCGCAAAATTGCCGCCCTCTTTATCCGCTATCTGTATAACATAGGTTTGATTTTCCTCAGCCTTCAGGGTCTTAAGCTGTGCATCGGTAATAAGGTTTGCACTGCCCACCTCTGTCTTGTAGTACTTAAGAACATAGTCCTTGTTGAGGGAGAGCTTTTTGCCGTTAAAAGAAACTGTAGGCTTTACTGCGCTCAGTTTGCTGCTGGCTGCTATTGCAACTGTCTTTTCCGAAGTAATTTCAGTATCCTCGATATCAGCCTCGGTTATGCCAAACTTAAAGTTTATGGTACTTGCATAGTTTCCCTTGCCCTTAACGGTAAATGTCGGAGCCTTTGCGGAAGTCTCTGCTGCCGCTGCTGTATTATTGGCATAGGAAACGGTATAGTCTCTGCCCTCGATGAGCCTGCTCTTTCCGTAAAAGACATTTATCCTGTCATTAAAGGTTATCTTTGAGCCGGTGTATAAAAAGCTCTGGCCTGTCAACTTTCCAAGCTTGGCATTCTTGCCGGTGTGGGAAGCATCCGTATCAACATTATCAATTCTTGCGTACTTATTATCCGCTTCCTGCCTTATGGCAAACCAAAGGTCTGCAGGAACTTCTGAGATATTTCCTGCAAAAACATCAGACCTTATGCTCTCACTGATCTCGCCCCAGTCCTGATCCAACATAAAGTTATAAGTAACCGTGGCGCTTCTGCTTAACTTTTCACTCTCAGCAAATGCCCTGATAACCGTATCTTTGGTAATTACAATGGGACCACTATATACACTGTATTCACCGCCATTAACAGAATACTTTATCGTTACACCGGGAGAGCTGCAGTCAAGCCTTACTCTTGTACCCTTCTCAACTGTAAGCTCACCGCCGTTTTCCACAAAAGGTGTGCAGTAAGGAGCCTCTGCTCCCTTGGCGGAAGAAAGAAGAATGCTGCACTCATCCGTATAAGTCTTGCCATTAATGGTAGCGCTGCCCTTGAGAATCAGATTGTATTCTCTGGCCAGTTCAAATTTAAGAGGGGTAAGAACAATCTCTCCTCCGCTTTTAACTTCCATCTTTACAAGATCGGTTACAGAATTGCCCGCATCATCCGTAAGTTCATAGGAAGCAGTATACCCCTGCATAACCGTAGAAATGATTGACAGGGTATTTCCCTCAATCGCAGCAAGAACTGTGTCATGAGTATCAAAAGAAATAGGGATGCTCACGTTAACACTTATGCTCTTTGAAAGTTTTCCGTCTTTTGTTTTAACAGTAACTGTTGCCTTTCCAGCCTTTGATCCCGCTGTTGCTGTCGCAGATGCTCTGCTGCCTGTAAGCTTAACGATCTCGGTATCCGTACAGCTCCATACCAGCTCGGTCTCAAGCCACTCAGGAGTGATATCTGCCGCAAGGCTCAAGGAATCACCTTTATAAAGTCCGTAGGCATCATCTGAAGCGGCACTGCCGTCAACCTTCAGCACAAGGCTCTTTTCCGCCTCTTCATCACTGACGGTGACAGTAACTTCATCACTTCTCTTTCCGTCGGCTATGGCATAGACCCTTGCAGTTCCTTCAGCTTTTCCTATGATGGTTCCATCATTTTTGAGCATGACAGGGCATTCTTTTGCCGCGTTACCACTTCCGCAGGTGTAGTCGTCCAGGAACCATGTTACATCAGCATTTATGTCTGAAGGAGTTACCACGGACAAAAGAGTCTTCTGCTCGCCTATCTTCAGTTCCAGACCGCTGTTTGCAGAAACATCAATGTTCGTGATGTTTCTTGCTGCAGAACCTGTTGCCCACTTGTAGTAAATGTCTATATCGCCGGTGGGCTTGTACAGAGCTTTTCCGTTTTTCGACCAAGTGACAATAAGCTTATGCTCGACTCCGTTGCCGTCTCTGTAGTACCAGCCAAGTGGCCATGCTCCGCCGTTAGTCTCAATATTCTGCTCGTACTTAGACAGATTGATATACCTGCCTGCTGCCACCTTTTCTTTTACCCTGTTTCGTGCACTTTCATTGTCATTGAAATTGCCATATTCTCCCGCATCCACAGTAATTATGCTGGCATCTGCATAGGCAGCCATATATACTTTGTCCGGCTTACGATCTGTTAATTCAAGATACCATTTGCCGTCTTCATATACCGTATAAGGACAGGGCTTTGACAGGTCAGCTGCATAGCCATCACCCAAAAGCTCATACATACCGAAAAATGCCTTATGATCGTCATCGATAAAAGGAATATCCATTTCGGTTCTATATATGCCTCCTGCAGGAACATATGCTTCGTATACCTTGGAATTATTTATTCTTTCATACTGACCGGTCCCTGTTTTGGAATAGTATCCTTCATCACCGCTTAAGAACGTGATTGCCACATTTTTCTTTGTCCCAAATGCAGCATAAATAGCGGTATCTTCCGTCAGAATATCACTGTCATTAAAAAGAGTCTTGCAGCTACTTTCTTTGTAGCCCCAATGTACTTCACCTTTTGTCAGATAAAGATATTCGGGAATATATTTTTTAATTTCAGAATAGGTCGATCCCTTCGGGAATCTGCCTGTCAAAGTATTGCTTGCCTTATGGAACACAAAGGGATTATCGATAAAATGATATCCGTCATCATATCCGCACTGTCCTCCATTGAGGTTCAAAGTGACGGTTATAGCCTCATCCCATACCGTATAGAAAGTCATATCCCGGGTCGGGATGAACTCTTCTGGTTTAAAGCTGTGCTTTGTGCCGTCTTCATCTATAAAGTAGCCTCTGCTTCCGTCAAGGAACCATCTCTGTCCTGAGCCGTCCGCATTTGTGGACCACTCGCCGGTGTGGAAGGCCTGCTGAGTATCGCGGTTCTCCTCATTTATATTTATATGCGGGAATTCAAAGCCGTCGCCCACATCAACTCCGTTGAAGGCGTAGGGTGCTCCCTTGGGGACATACACATTCACGGAATCATATCTGAATAAAAGTTCGGCATCGCCAAGCTGCATTTCACCAAGATTTGTTCTGGTATTGACGAATGTAATCGTATAGAAGGTATCTGCTGCCCACTTGGCATAAAAGGTCGCATCTTCATCGGCGATATAGCTGCTTCTGTCCAGAGGAAGAGTGCATGCTTTATCAAGAAACCACCCCTCGAAGGTTCTGTAGTCCTCTGTGGGATCTTCTGCATCGGTTATGTTATTCTGCCAATAGCTTGCGCCGGGGAACTCATAGCCCTGAAGGTTATAGCCCTTCCTTACCGCTATTACACCGTACTGATCATTAACCCAGTTTAAGTTGTAGGTAACTTTAGCTGCGGTATTGGAAGTATTGACATCAAAGGTGATAAACACCATCTCGTCATAATCTGCTTTGATAGTAAAGCGCTTATTGACTGTAAGAGCCTTTATCTCATCCGGTGTTATAGACTTTCCGTCCATGAGCCAGCCCTTAAAGCTGCTTCTTTTATCCCGGGATATGGGAGTTCCTTTAGGACAGTAGTCTAAGGTCTCTCCCTTCTTTATATGTGTCTTTTCTATAGTGTGACTGCCATCAATAGACAGAGGTCCCATATCGAAGGTAACGGTATAGTAATCTGCCCACTTGGCATAGATGGTCTCATCTTTTGTCACAACATACTGCCCTACAAGGGCGTTTTGGGGCAGAGGACTCTTATATTCGCTGTCATGGTAGTAGCCCTCAATATATTTGGTATTGTCTTTATTATGCACAAACCACACCAGATTACTGAACTTATCATTTTTGTTCAGTTTCTCTTCATATATCGAATACTCGTTATCATTATCGGTGGCAATTTCACCGCCAAAATCCACCTTTACATATACGCACTCCTTGCTTACAGGAGTTATTGTGGTGTCCTTTGTAAAGGTCATGCCATTAAGAACGTCATCTTCATAGTTTTTGCCGTTATATGACCATTTATCAAAAGACTTGTGCTTATCGGTATATACGACCTCATTAACACGGCCGTTTCCGTAAGCCAGCGTTCTGTTTCCGTCTTTATTAATCGTCACAATGATCTTATCACTCGTAATATTCTCTTTTAGATCAGCATCATATCCATTAAATGTACAGCCTTCGGGAGCGCTGAAGGTGATTACTGTTCTGGTAGACTCCCAGCCTGCATAAAGCGTGGTGCTCTGGGTAAACCAGGTACCATTGCCGTTATGAAAATAAATATAGCCATATTCGTCAGAAACCTTGGACGCAGCACTGCAGCTTGCGTCGGAGTACCAGCCGGTAAAGGTCTTATGTCTGTCGCTCAAATTAATGGGCATTTTATCAAAGCTAAGGTTAGGACGCTGTGCTATAACAATGGGCTCTGAAGACAGATCGTAATCTCCATCTCCCTCACTTTCCTTGTTATCAACATAAACGCCGCCGTTGGGATCAAAGGTGATCATGGGCACTTCATTGCCCCATCTTACATAGAGATCCAGATTATCATGCTCGTCCAAAAGGCCATAAACATACATCTGGCCAATGTTAAGCTCCTCTTCCGTTACGGGATTAGTAAAAGCGGAATCGTAATATAATCCAAGAAATGCAACTGTGGCATCATCATTAAGACATACTTCCTCAAGGCTGGAACGGGCGCATATGTAGTAAGAAGGTCCGAGCCTATAAATATAGGTTGTATTTCTGCCTTCATACTGATCCTTATTGGAGCTGTGCTTAAAGTATCCGCCTGTGCTGTCATGGAGAGTGACCGCGCATCCGTTTTCCTTAAACCCGGCATAAACAGTAGTATCATCGTAAACATAGCTGTTTCCGTCTACGATTGTAAAGTCCGGATCAGAATCATATATATTTTGGTTGTTAACACCTGCCTGCCTGTAAAATCCGGCAAAGTAATAGCTGGTATCAGTATGCTCGGCATTATAAGACATGTTGCGGATAAGGTCATAGTTTTGACCCTGTTTCAGACATTCATCCCCGGCAACATACACAACAATCTGAGTCTTCTTTTCCCCATCTACCATTACATAGCCGCCGCCATTGGACAGGTCATTGTCTTTATCTAAGACTACCATGTATTTTCTTGTGGGACTCCACTTGGGGTAGAGAGTAGTTCCGGGATGAACTGATGCATCGTGATGCAGGTAATACTTCTCCTTCTGACTGTTATAGGAGGTAACATCTCTTTCATCGAGGTGAGCCCATCCCCTGAAAGCATAGCCCTCTCTTACCGGATAATAGGCATTATTCAGAACATAATTTGTAAGACTTTCTTCCTGATAACTGTCAAAGCTAATCTCCTTTGTGCCATCCTTAAATGTACCCTCTCCGGCATTTAAGACAAGCCCCTTATAAGAGGCATCAAGAAGGGTTTCCTCTTCTGTCTCAGGCTCAGGAACAGCAGTCTCTTCCACAGAGATTTCTTCTGTATTGAGCTCTTCTGATACTTCTTCCTGTACTTCTGTCTCCTCGGCAAAGATTTCTTCGGAAGATTCTTCAGACGCTTCTTCCGCTGCCAAGGCTGCTATCTCAAGGTCTTCCTCCAAGTCTGCAGCCTGCACATTAATGTAAGAAAACTGCAACGATGAAACTGCCATCGTTACAGTTATTATCATTGAAACAAGTCTTCTTTTAATCATATAAAGCCTCCGTTATCACCTAAAATAGCTCTTATATGGTACCCTTATATCGAAATTAAGTCAATAGTTTTGCGGTTTGACGCAAACCTTCAAAAATACTCTCTATTGCGGTGATTTAATTTCAAGTTCTTTTTCCAAAGAGTTTAAAGAAGTTAATTATACCTTTGTCGTCCACTTAGTACAGTCAACAACTTCAGTTGCAAGATCTTCATAAAAATCCGGTTCGTGACACACCATGATAACGGTTCCCTTGTATTCCTTCAGCGCCCTGTGAAGCTCGGCCTTGGCATCCACATCCAGGTGGTTGGTGGGCTCGTCCAGGATAAGAATATTGGACTCTCTGTTTATAAGCTTGCACAGCCTAACCTTGGCCTGTTCACCTCCTGACAGCACTTTGCACTTACTCTCAATGTGCTTGGTGGTAAGACCGCACTTGGCAAGAGCCGAGCGCACTTCATACTGGGAGAAGCCGGGAAACTCGTTCCATATCTCTTCCATGCAGGTGGTATCAATGTTTGGAGCCATCTCCTGCTCAAAGTATCCTACTTCGACATTCTCTCCTCGCGATACCTTACCCGAAAGGGCAGGGATGAGTCCGAGGATGCTCTTAAGAAGTGTTGACTTACCGATTCCGTTGGTTCCCGTAAGAACTGTGAAGGAGCCTCTTTCTATAAACATGGTTATTGGCTTAGACAGAGGCTCATCATAACCTATCACCAGATCCTCTATTTCAAAAAGGAACTTGCTGGGAGTCCTTGCTGTCTTAAAGTTAAACTCAGGCTTTGACTTTTCCTGAATCTTCTCTATAAGGTCCATGCTGTCAAGTTTCTTCTGCCTTGCCATGGCCATGTTCCTTGTGGCAACCCTGGCCTTATTCCTTGCCACAAAGTCCTTGAGGTCTGCGATCTCCTGCTGCTGCCTGTTGTAGGCCGCTTCCCTCTGGGCCTTCTTGGCCTCGTAAACCTCAGTGAAGTGATCGTAATCTCCCACATATCTGTCGAGGCTGTGGGTCTGTCCGTCCATGTGATAAATGATGTTCACCACGTTATTGAGAAAAGGAATGTCGTGGGAAATCAGGATAAAGGCATTGTCGTAGTCCTGAAGGTATCTTGTAAGCCATACGATATGCTCCGCATCAAGGTAGTTGGTAGGCTCATCCAGCAAAAGAATGTCCGGCTTCTCTAAAAGGAGCTTGGCAAGAAGTATCTTGGTCCTCTGCCCGCCGGAGAGCTCTGTTACATCGCGGTCAAGCCCATGCTCCAAAAAGCCCAGCGCCCTTGAAACCTCTTCTATCTTGGAATCTATAAGATAGAAGTCATGGTTGGTAAGAAGGTCCTGGATAGTTCCCAGCTCCTCCATGTACTTCTCAAGCTCTTCTTCGTTTGCCTCTCCCATTGCATCACAGATCTCATTCATCCTGGCTTCCATCTTATACAGAGGCTCGAATGCCGATGCAAGAACGTCCCTTATGGTCATTCCCTGCTTAAGAACCGCGTGCTGGTCCAGGTAACCGACATTCACGTTCTTAGCCCACTCGATATTGCCAGCGTCCGGCATGAGCTTACCTGTAATAATGTTCATAAAGGTGGACTTTCCCTCGCCATTAGCTCCCACAAGTCCGATATGCTCACCCTTTAGCAGGCGAAAAGACACATCATCGAATATTGCCCTGTCTCCAAAGCCGTGTGTCAGATGTTCTACGTTTAATATACTCATAACAAATAACCTTTCTGTTTTACAGCTGTTTTACAGTACAAATATCATACCATGAAATAAAAAATAAACAGCAGGGCAAAAAGCCTCGCTGTTTAAAATAACATATTATCTGCTTAGTCATCAACATCAAAGTGCTCGATCATATTCTTCTTGGCTTCGGGTTTGGAATCTCCGTGCCTCACCATCAGCATTGTGAAGAACGCCAGCGTTGAGAACACGAAGGCGTACGGGAACAGCGTCCGGTAGGAAACGTGCTCCAAAAGAAATCCTGAAAGGATCGGCGTAAACACCTGAGCAGCCATGGAGAAGGTGTAATAGGTCCCCGTATACTTGCCGATGTCGCCGGCTTTACTCATCTCAACAACCATTGGATAAGAGTTGACGTTGATGGCCGCCCAGCCTATACCTATTATTGCGAAAAAGACATTCATAAGCGGCGTATAGCTTGTAAGGAAGGAAGCCACAAGGTAAACGCCGCTCATCATAACAACCCCCGCAAGGATCACCTTCTTACGTCCTATCTTACTGGAAATTGCACCGATGGGAATGTAGCTGAGTACCGCTGCAACAGTTGCCACCATAAGAATTCCGGCGTAGCTTCCGTCTGTCTTGCCCCATACTTCTCCCACATATCTGGTGAAAGCTGTGGTCACCGCATTATACGCCATGTACCAGAAGGCAACGGAGGCAAGCAAAAATGCAAGGCTCCTGAATATATTGGGAGGAAGCTTATTTCCTCCGGTGCTTCTTTTTGCCTCAACGTCTTCGGAAAACTTCTCTCCGAAGGATGCAAGTCCGCCCTCAGCTTCTATCTGCTTCTTGATATCCTTCTCCTTGATGGTGAGATTCAGTATCCCTATGGCAACGACAAGAAGAAGCACAATGCTGAGCATCAGCGGAATGTAGTTGGTCTTTGAAGGGTCATCCGCTCCCTTTAAAAGAACCATGGTCATCACCAGGGTGAATACGCCGCCAAGCGCTCCCATAAGGTTTATCACAGCGTTTCCCGCACTTCGTAGTGGCGCCGGAGTAAGATCGGGCATCAGAGAAACCGCCGGGGATCTGTATATTCCCATGGAGATCAGAAGAAGCAGAAGAACCGCAACAAAGAACGCAAGGTTTCCACTGGGTCTTGCCACAGTTATAAGGATCACAAAGAAAACTACCGCAAGAATGGTTCCTGCGGTGATGAAGGGCATTCTTTTGCCCATTTTGGTATCCGCCTTGTCGGAGATTGTTCCAAACAGCGGCAAAAGAAACAGCGCCAGCACATTATCAAGTGCCATAATGACGCCTGTTGCAGTTTCCCCAAGTCCGAAGGAATACTTTAAGATCTTCGGGATCTCGTTATCGTAGAACTGCCAGAAAGCACAGATGGACAAAAACGCCAGCCCGATAAGAATAGTACGCTTATAGTTTAATTTCATCTCCCCAAATCCCCCTTTTCATACATCTATATACTAACTTATCACATGAATG
Source organism: uncultured Butyrivibrio sp. (assembly GCA_946546925.1). Lineage (GTDB taxonomy): Bacteria > Bacillota > Clostridia > Lachnospirales > Lachnospiraceae > Butyrivibrio. The sequence goes on along the minus strand of CAMNOS010000013.1, from coordinate 22,210 downwards.
TATTTATAGAAATATTATAACCAATCGATAGTTAATGTGCTAAAATTAGAATAGTGGGTAAATAAATATGCATTTTTGAACAGATATTCACTGAGCTTATCATCGGAGGCATCATTGGACGCATTTTCACTTTCCTTTTCTGCGGATGAGCGGTACTTCATAGAGAACCTCGACAGAGCCATTTCTGAAGAGTGGATCAAGGCTTATCACCAGCCTCTTCTTCGTGCGGCCAGCGGCAAGGTCTCTGAGGAGGAAGCCTTCGCAAGGTGGGAAGATCCTGAATTGGGGATGTTTCTTGCAACCGATTTTGTTCCGATTCTTGATAAAGCACATCTTTCATACAAGCTCGATCTGTACATGGTGGAAAGAGTCCTTCGTAAGATGAAGGGCCAGGACGAGCATGGTCTTTATATCGTTCCCGAGTCTGTCAATCTCTCAAGATCCGATTTCGACAGCTGTGACATGGTAAAAGAAATAGTAAGGATAATCGACGCTTCAGGCCTTCCCAGGGAGAAGCTGTCAGTTGAGCTTTCGGAGAAAGCCATATCTTCCGCCCCTGATTTTATGAAAGAACAGGTTGAGCGCTTTCAGAATGAAGGTATAAGTGTATGGATGGACGACTACGGAAGCGGCTACTCCTCTCTTCTAATGCTTACAAAGATACATTTCAATCTCTTAAAGATAGATCAGTCACTTGTGGCTCAGATCGGCAATAACGACGCCGTTCAGATCATACTGACCCAGCTGATAAAAACTGCTCTCGCGCTTGGGATTGACACGGTAGCTGAAGGTGTCGAGACCAAAGAACAGGCAGATTTCCTCATGGAAATAGGCTGTACCAAGCTTCAGGGCTTTCACTTCATCCACCCTGTTTCTCTCGCTACCATTATTGAGAGGAACAAAAAGGGAATACAAATTGGATTTGAGAACCCGGAGGAGTTTGAGTACTACGAACAGCTCGGTAAAGTTAATCTCTACGATCTCTCTTTTTCCAAAGGGAGCGATACATCCCTCGATAAGTATTTTGATACCCTGCCTATGGCAATCTACTCTCTGGATGATAATGCCGCCACATTTATCAGATGCAACAAAACCTACAGGGAATTCATAAAAAACGCATTTTCATATACCACAGCCAAAAGAAGCATTACTTACGACAGTATCAAACCTGGAGTTGGTTTCTATGCATTTAAAGCTGTCAGGCAGTGCGCTGAAGACGGCAAGAGGATCATCATTGACGACAGGCTCGAAGACGGAAGACAGATTCAGCTGCTCATCCAGAGAATTGCAGTAAATCCGCTAACCGGAGCCAAGGCCGTGGTAATTGTGGTGCTGTCAATTTCCGACTCCGTAAGTGCAGAGGCTCTGAGCTACAACTATGTGGCAAGAGTCCTCTCTTCCGACTATATCAAGCTCTTTTATGTGGATATGGACACCGACAGATATACGGAATATGCCTCCAACGGCGAAAACCGTGACATCTCCATTGAAAAGCACGGCGAACACTTCTTCGATATCGATAAAGCAAGTCTTGATCTTACTTTTGTCGAAGCGGATAAACCTCAGCTGAGACAGAACTTCACCAAAGCCAATATAGAAAGAGCTCTTGACGAGCAGGGATCTTTCTCCCATGTAACCAGGATCATCATGGATGGGATTCCCGTCTATGTCAACGCCAAGGCTGTAAGGGTCAGGGGAAACGGCAACCATATCATAGTGGGGATAAGCAGCATCGATGCCCATATGAAGGAAAGGGAAGCCTTAGAGCGCGCCCGGGAAGAAAAGATCATCTATCAGCGTATCAGCGCACTCACAGGGGACTATATCTATCTGTTTACTGTTTCGCTTGAAGACTTCAGCTATACCAAGACAAGTCCTCTCGGAAAAGAATCTGCTATGGCAATAAATGATGAGGGGGATGATTTTTTTGAAGATGTGACAAAGAGAATTCCTTATGGCATCTGCAAGGAAGATGTAGATGGTTTTCTTTCCTCATTTACAAGGGAACACGTGCTTGAGGAGATCAGTTCAAAGGGCATCTATGAGAACAAGCACCGTCTCCTCATCGACGGAAAACCCATATATGTATCAATGAGGGCAACCATCGTGACAGAGGATGGGGAAAAGAAGCTGATCGTCGGAATACTCAACATTGATGAGAAGATCCAGCGGGAAATGGAATACCAGGAAAAGCTCTTTGCCGCCGAGAGCAAGGCCAATCTCGATGAACTTACAGGGGTAAAGAACAAGCACGCCTATGCGGACACCGTAAAAAAAATGAACAGCCTTCTTGCGTCAGCCCAGTACCCGCCCTTTGCAGTCGCAGTCTTTGACATCAATAACTTAAAACAGATAAATGACACAAAGGGACACCAGGCCGGGGATCGTTACATAATCAGAGGATGCGATACCATCTGCCGCTTCTTCAAGCACAGCCCGGTATTCAGAATAGGCGGCGACGAATTTGTGGCAATTGTCACAGGCTATGATTACCTCAACATTGAATCCATCATGACCCGTTTCAAAAAGCACAACCGCAAGAACCAGAAGAAGGGCGATGTAGTCATTGCGGCAGGTGTAAGCCGCTATCAGAACGACAGAAATGTCTCCCCGGTGTTCAAAAGAGCCGATGCGGAGATGTATATCAATAAGAGACAGTTAAAAGAAGCTGATGCATAAGTCAAATGCATCAGCTTCTCTCTTACTAATCAGATATTAAGATCGCTCCCTGTAAGGAGTTTGTAGGCCTCTAAATACTTGTCGATCGTCTTGTCTATCACATCCTGGGGCAGATTGTAGTCGCAGTCAGGATTGGCCTTCAGGTAATTTCTTACGAACTGCTTGTCAAAAGAGGGCTGGTCGTGGCCGGCCTCATACCCCTCAACAGGCCAGAAGCGTGAGCTGTCCGGAGTGAGCATCTCATCTCCGAGAACCACTTCCCCATTCTCATCAAGACCAAACTCAAACTTGGTGTCAGCAATTATGATTCCCTTAGTGAGGGCATAATCAGCGCACTTCTTGTACAGCGCTATTGTATAGTCTCTGATCCTGGTTGCATACTCTTTGCCGTGTCCCGGGAAGTCTCTCTCAAGCACCTCGATGCTGCGCTCAAAATCGATATTCTCATCGTGATCACCGATTTCTGCCTTGGTACTGGGAGTATAGATAGGTTCAGGTATCTTGTCGCACTCTCTTAAGCCTTCAGGAAGCTTTATGCCGCAGACAGTTCCGTTCTCTTTGTAGCTCTTCCATCCGGAACCTGTGATATAACCGCGGACAATGCACTCAATGGGAAGCATGGTGAGCTTTCTGCAGAGCATGCTGTTTCCTGTAAACTCCGGTTTTCTGAAAAACTCGGGCATATCAGCCGTATCTGTACTGATCATGTGGTTTTTAACCACATCCTTGGTAAGATCAAACCAAAACTTTGACATCTGTGTAAGAACAGCACCCTTTTTGGTAACCTTGTTCTTGAGAATTACATCGAAGGCTGAGATCCTGTCGGTTGCAACCATTATAAGGTTCTCACCCACATCATAGATCTCTCTTACCTTTCCTTCTTTAACCGGTCTGTACTCTGTCATGATCACTCCTCCTTAAACCCAAAAAGTAATTTATATGGTAAAAGACGAATCAGTCGTCCTCTTCCTCATCGGCAGCTGCGTTGTAAACGGTACGCTTTCTTGCCATCTCATCGCTCTCAAGGTACTCGTCATAGGTGGATCTCTTGTCTATGAGAGTTCCGTCAGGGAGTATCTCCATTATTCTGTTTGCTGTGGTCTGTACCACCTGGTGGTCTCTGCAGGCGAAGAGCTCAACCCCAGGGAACTTGATCATTCCGTCGTTGAGGGCAGAAATTGATTCCATGTCAAGGTGGTTGGTTGGCTCATCAAAGATGAGGCAGTTCGCACCCGAGATCATCATCTTGGAGAGCAGGCAGCGAACCTTCTCTCCTCCCGAGAGGACCTTGACCTTCTTGATTCCGTCCTCGCCGGCAAAGAGCATTCTTCCAAGGAAGCCTCTCACATAGGTGGCATCCTTTATCTCAGAGTAGCCTGTGAGCCACTCGGTAATATTGTAGTCGTTGTCAAATTCCTTAGTACTGTCCTTGGGGAAATATGCCTGGGAAGTTGTGACACCCCACTTGTAGGTTCCCTCATCCGGCTCCATCTCTCCCATAAGGATCTGGAAAAGAGTTGTCTTTGCAAGTTCGTTGCCTCCGACAAAAGCAACCTTGTCATCATGCTGGATCACAAAGGAAATATTATCAAGGATCTTCTCTCCGTTTATTGTCTTGGAGATTCCGGATACTGTGAGAACCTCGTTGCCGATCTCACGGTTTGGTCTGAAATCAATGTAAGGGTATTTCCTGCTTGAAGGCTTGATGGTATCAAGCTCGATCTTCTCGAGAGCTCTCTTTCTTGATGTGGCCTGTTTACTCTTACTTGCGTTGGCTGAGAACCTTGCAATGAACTCCTTGAGCTCTTTGATCTGCTCTTCCTTCTTCTTGTTGGCTTCCTTCATCTGGCGTATCATGAGCTGGCTTGACTCATACCAGAAGTCATAGTTGCCTGCATAGAGCTGAATCTTGCCATAGTCTATATCAGCGATATATGTACATACCTTATTAAGGAAATATCTGTCATGTGAAACCACGATAACAGTGTTCTCAAAGTTTATGAGGAACTCCTCAAGCCATGCTATGGCATCGAGGTCAAGGTGGTTGGTGGGCTCATCGAGCAGCAGTATATCGGGATTGCCGAAAAGAGCTCTGGCAAGAAGGACCTTGACCTTCTGATTGCCGTCCAGCTCCTTCATATACTTTCTGTGAAGCTCCGTATCAATTCCAAGGCCGTTGAGAAGGCTCTCTGCATCCGACTCGGCCTCCCAGCCGTTCATCTCCGCAAACTCTGCCTCAAGTTCACTGGCTCTTATTCCGTCCTCGTCAGAAAAGTCCTCCTTGGCGTATATGGCGTCTTTTTCCTTCATCACCTCGATCAGGCGGGCATTGCCTCCCATTACCACATCAAGGACAACCTCTTCATCATATTTGAAGTGATCCTGCTCAAGGAAGGAAAGCCTCTCTCCGTCAGAGATCACAACATCGCCGTTAGTGGTCTCGATCTTACCTGAAAGGATCTTAAGAAAAGTTGACTTACCTGCGCCGTTGGCACCAATGATCCCGTAGCAGTTGCCCGGGGTAAACTTGATATTGACATCCTCAAACAGAGCCTTTTTCCCAACTCTGAGCGTTACATTATTCGCACTTATCATTTAAAAACCTCTATCATAATAAAAAACTACTCTTGCAACAGTAGGTATTATATTTTATCGGAAAGCAAATTGCAATGGCTGACAGGCAGACAATAAATAAAGAAGTGCGTTTTCCAAAGAGCGGCTGTGCCTGATGCAGATTTATAAATATACAAAATTCAGATAACTTTATACTTATTTAATTGATTAAGCAAAAACTATATGTGACAATTGAATTATATATGGTAGCACCAAAAATAAAAAAATGGTGGAAATTATATGTGGAATTTTGGCTTTGTTATTCCAAGCTTTTTAATAATAATAATAGTTCTGATGTTCTATTTTTCGCTGCCCAGACTTGATATCAGGAAAAACCACTTTTTCCTGCTTCTTCTTATTGTTGAGTCGGTGGTTATTTCCCTTGATATTTTTTCAAGTTATGCCGACAATAATTACCGGGACTTTCCGCTTTTTCTTACCTATCTTCTGAACGTAGGCTTCTTTGTGGCTTTCTATGCACGAGGCGCCTGCTTTTTTGCATTCATTGCAAGCTCGTTCAGAATCGTCAACGCCAAAAATATCCGCAGATACAATGTCATTCATATCCCGCTTCTGATAAGTGAGGTTCTTGCGATAACATCCCCATGGACGGGACTTATCTTTTCAATCACAGATGATGGCTACGTAAGCGGACCTCTTTACAATATCCTATATGTGCTTTTTGGATATTACCTATTCCTGTCTTTCATGATAGTCTTTCTCTTTTCCAGGAACATCCGAAGAAAGCGTCACTACTACAGTCTGTTTTTCTGTAATACCATCCTTCTTGTGGGGATAATTTTAAGAAAGCTCTTTCCCACCCTGCTTCTCATGGACACCTTCTGCCTTATATCGATCCTGATAGTATATCTGGCAACGGAGAATCCCGAGTTCTATCTTGAGGCAAGAGGTTCAGTATTCAATGCTACAGCATTCAGGGACTATATTGATGAGAACAACGGCAGACTGCGCCACAAGATTCTTGGCGTAGTGGTTAAGAACTATCACGAGATGAGGGATATATACGGCGGAAGACAGATTGATGCAGGTATCGTACTTATCAGCAATTATCTGACTCAGAACTACAAGGACATAACTACCTTCTACTACAGGAAGGGAAGATTCATAATGCTTGGGAACAAGGGCCTTGATTATTCCAGAATTTCTGCGGAGATAAAAGAAAGATTCAAGCGTCCCTGGCGTGCAGACGAACTTGAGCTCTATCTGGAAGCAGGCCTTGTTCAATTCGACATGGGATCAAGGGTGCAGTCAGCAGATTCGCTGCTGAACTTCCTCATCCGCGCCTTTGACAAGGCAGACAAGGGATCGGATGAACTCATTTTTGTCTCTGACAATGAGCTCAGGATAAATGAAGATGAAACTGCAATAAAGAGACATCTGGAAACTGCAGTCGACAACGACAAGGTTGAGGTGTTCCTGCAGCCTCTGGTTGATGCTCAGACTGAGACCCTCAAAGGTGCTGAGGCACTCTGCAGGATAAGGGATGACAACAACAATATTCTCCCTCCAGGTGCCTTTATACACATTGCTGAAGCCAACGGAAGAATAAACCAGCTCGGCGAGCAGGTATTTGAAAAGACCTGCCGTTTCATATCGGAACATGACGTAAGATCACTTGGGCTTGAGTGGATCAATGTAAATCTCTCTCCAATACAGTTTATGAAGTCCGACCTCGCCGAAAGATTCGACTCCATAATCAGAAAATACAATGTCGATCCTCACATGATCCACTTAGAGATAACTGAGGAATCCATGATAGATGAAAACTTACTGCACAGACAGATAACCGCCATGCAGGAAAAGGGATTCAGTTTTGTACTTGACGACTACGGCATAGGCTACTCCAATCTCACAAGACTGAAAAAGTGCTCCTTCATCAATGTAAAGCTGGATATGAGTCTCGTCTGGGACTACTACAAAGACCCGGACGAGATCCTGCCCAGTATGATACAGGCTTTCAAGCACATGAACTTCGGGATCACCTCAGAGGGAATCGAGGACAAAAAGATGGCGGAAATGATGTGCTCCATCGGCTGCGATCTTCTGCAGGGCTACTACTACTCCAAGCCCCTGTCCATGAACGATTTCCTCAGGAAATATTCTCCATTACATACTTGACCTGATTGCATTTAAGAGATCATCGAACTCATCAAAAGCCGGCAGCTCAGGATTGTCGGCTTTTATTGCGTCTGTTGAACGGAACAAAAAGCCGGCCTTGGATGCCTTGATCATTGCAAGATCATTGAAGCTGTCACCGCTTGCGATCGTGTCATATCCGATCGACTGAAGTGCCTTGACAGTTGTAAGCTTGGAATTCTCAATTCTCATCCTAAAGCCCGTTATCTCACCGTTATCCGCAACTTCAAGGCTGTTGCAGAAAAGTGTGGGCCAGCCAAGCTTCTCCATTAGTGGAGTTGCAAACTGTGTAAAAGTATCACTTATGATGATGACCTGGGTAATCTTCCTTAGTTCATCCAAAAATTCTTTAGCTCCGGGAAGGGGATCGATCTTTGCTATGGTCTCCTGAATCTCCTTAAGTCCAAGTCCGTGCTCCTTAAGGATTCCAATCCTGTATTTCATAAGCTTGTCGTAATCAGGTTCATCCCTGGTAGTCCTTCTCAGTTCCGGTATCCCGCTTGCCTCTGAAAATGCGATCCATATCTCCGGTACCAGTACTCCCTCAAGATCCAAACATACTATATTCATAACAGTTCTCCTTTTTGATCAAATATACAGGTTTCAGTTTAACACATTAAAGGAAAAAAGCAAACAATATCCGGAAATATGCAGGTAATTGATGCTCAGTCCCCCGACAAATGCTGGCGCATGGTATAGTCCTTGTCCTCGTCTATCATCCGGAGCATGATCCTGGCAAAACGCTCGTCAAACTGTGTCCCCATACCTTTGTTGATCTCGCTGATGACCCGGTCTCTTGGGATTATCTCCCTGTAGCTCCTGTTGCTGGTCATTGCGTCATAAGCATCGGCAACTGCGATTATCCTGGCCTCTTCAGGTATGTCATCACCCGCAAGGCCGTCGGGATATCCCTTCCCGTCATAGCGCTCGTGATGCCATCTGGCCCCTGTAACGAGCCCGGGCATCTCGGTGACGGCAGACAGTATCTTGGCGCCCTTCTTTGGGTGCTCTTTTATCACCGCATATTCCTCATCCGTAAGCCTTCCGGGCTTGTTGATTATTTCATCCGGAATCCCTATCTTGCCCACATCGTGGAGAAGCCCCATCATGTAAATTTCTTCCTGCCTCTTAGCTGAGTAGCCATATCTTCCGGCAATCTCTTTAGAATACATGGCAACACGGGTGGAATGACCGTTTGTGTAATTGTCCTTGGCATCCAGTGCCTCTGCCAGAGTCTGAACAAGATGGACAGACAAGCTTTCAACCTGCGCAGTCTTGATCTCAACCTCATGGTGAAGATCATTTTGAAGCCTTATAAGCTCAAGGAGGTTTCCTATCCTGAGCTTTAGAACATCACTGGCAAAGGGCTTGCGGATAAAATCCATGGCCCCCATGGAGAGTCCCCTGGTCTCGGATTCACCGTCATCATTGGCAGTAAGGAAGATCACCGGAGTTTTTTTATGCCCGCTCTCCCTCTCCCAGTCTCTCAGGGCCTTGAGGGTCTCAAAGCCGTCCATCTCCGGCATTCTTATGTCCAACAGGAGCATGTCCACCGGATTCTTTTTTACATAATCAAGGAACATCCTGCCGCTTTTTAGGCAGGTCACCTTATAATCCCCCGACAGTGTGCTGTCGGCACCCCGAAGGATTATGGCATCATCGTCAACTATAACTATTCTCTCGTTCATTATCCGTTCTACTCCTCAGGAATACTTCCATACGCTGCAACAGCCTCATCCACCGTCATGTCGCCGTTGCCCACTGCATAAATGGCAGCCCTGAACTGTCTGACGGCCGGATCCATAAGACCTGTCTCCTTGTCACTGAAGCACCTGTCAGACGGTATGTCTGCAAGCGATGAGTAAAGCTCATCGAAGGAAAGATCCTCGGTGGGAGTGATCAGGCGCTTCAAGCCTGCCATATTGCCAAGCTCTTCCCTTCTCAGCAAAAACCTCATGAACTCATTGGTCATCTCTATGTTCCTGCTGTTCTTATTGACAGAAAAACAAAGGCTGGTAGAATTGATGAAATATCCGCCGTCATCCCCTGAGGGAGCCACAAAAAATCTGTATTTAAACGGATGCGCCGAAAAGGCCCCGGATTTACTCTCTCTCTTGGCCGTTCCAGACGCCACATCGCCTGTGGCGAACATCATGGGAACATCACCCTCAAAAAATCTCATGATCACGGAGTCATAGTCGTCCGTTATCTCCTCACGGCATTTTTCCACGTCTATACAGCCAGAATTGACAAATTCATAGAGTCTTTCCAGCGAGGGACGCATAAGCTCTCCGGCAGAAGCCTCAAGATTATTGAGCGCATCAGCCTTGTCGCTGTTCTCCATTACATTGTAGGCAAACATCGGATAGACAAAGCAGTTAAACAGCCCGGGCCCTGAAAACTTGTCAGCCCCCATAACCGGAGATTCATATCCGGCGCTCTTAAGCTTGCCGCAGACCCTCAAAAGCTCGTCAAAGTCAGTGGGAACCTCCAGTCCTTCTTTTTCAAAGATGTCCATATTGACCAGCATCCCAAAGGACGAAGTAAAGATAGGAAGCATCACCACATCCCCCGAATCCATGGACCATATGAGAGATTCTCTGATGCAGGAGTAATCCATATCCAGCTCCGGATCCGACAGTACCTCGCAGGCATCAAACATGCTGTCATACTTTTCATTGCCCACCATCCAGGTGTTGGTGGTGAAAATATCCGGCGGCTCGCTGTTAATAAGGGCGCTGGAGATAACGTTGTCGTAGTCATCCATGGTCACATACTCCAGGCTTGCCTCCGGGTAGTATTCGTAAAAGCGCTCAAACTCTGCTTCCAGCGACTCAAAGTTCGAATAGCTGCCTGCCACCGTCAAAGAAAACTCCGTGTCCTTGTCGTATCGGGGAACAAAGCCTTCCGCAGGCTCCTTTTCACTTTTGCCGCAGCCCTGCAGTAAAAGCATAGCTGCAAGGCTTAAAGAAAGAATCCTTCCAAAGGTCTTCTTCATAGGCATCTCCCTCCATTAACCATAATTATCCCATCTGTGTGTCCTAAAATAATTATCTATTGCAGATACGATATCATCTCTTGTCATGGTCTTAAGAAGATATCCCTGGGGCTTGAGCTTCATGACCCGTAGTATGCTTTCCCTATCCGACTTGCCAGTAAGAAAGATAATAGGCACTTCCTTGGCATTGTACTCACTGCGTATCATCTCCATGACCTGGGGCCCCGGTGTTATGGGCATGTCATAATCAAGCAGTATCAGGTCCGGAGAGTGATTGGCAAGGTAGGTAATGGCCTGCATTCCCGACTTGACTGCCGTTATATTGTATTTATCCCTCAGCCACCCCTGCAACATCTTAAGGAAAAGAGGATCATCATCCACAAGCAGGATCTTCTTCCCGCCTTCGCTTTCCTCCTCCGTCTTGGCTATATACCTGATCTCTTCGGCTATGTGCTTTGCATCAAAGGGGCGTCTGAATATCTTTAAAAAATTGTCCTGCGGTATATAGTGAAAGATTGCCTCGAGCTCCTCATCATGCCCTATCGCGCACAGAGGAAGGCTCCCATCCTCAGTTATGTCCTTTAAATAGACAAGAGTCTCCGCAGAGTCATATACGAAGTCCCCGGCAAGCAGAAGGATTATGTCGCTTCCATCCTTTTTCTCCTTGATGCTCCTTACCTTGTTCTGTGCAAAGCCCGTGGTAAAACCTTGCATTTTCAGATTGCTGTCCAGAGCCTCGGCCATAAATCCGAAGCCGCTGCTGACTAAAAGTACAGTGCTTATCATCTTTATCCCATTTCCCCGGAAAGGATCCCCGGTATCATCTCATAATCATAATTATCCACTGCTTTCTTTATAGCGTCAACTCGCGTTGCTTCATCCTCCGGTATTCTGTATTTGTTCAAAGCCTCCACCAAATTGACCACGCTGTCAAAATCATAGTTTTCGCAGAATTCCGAAAGGGAACTGTAGATCTCCTTAAGGTCCCCGTCATCTATAAGGGGCCGGGAATCCTCTTTTTCTTCCCCGTCCTGCTCCCGTAAAGGCTCAAGGTCCACGGCAAGCTGCCTGTACTGTGAGATCAGCTCTCCAAGCTCTTTATCCAGGGTCTCAACATCTCCGCAATCCCCCGCTTTTTCAAGCCTTGCGGCAAATTCTCCAAGCTCCAGTGCTCCTATTACCCGGGACGTACTCTTCAGGGCATGAACCTTGATGGTGGTGTTCTTTATGTCACCGGCAGCCCAATATTTCTCGATCTCTTCCGCATTTTTTTCTGCGCTGTCCAAATACATTTTGAGGGTGAGCACATATGACTCGCCGCTTCCGCAGTGAGTTAGCCCCGAGCCCACGTCGATCTCCTTAAGATTAAAGAGAAAATCCGGAAGCGCGTAGTCGTCACTGTCATCGCTGCCTAAGGCAGGCGCAACCTTTCCCTTTGGAAGGTACTGAAGAAGCATCATTTCCAGCCTCTCGGCATCTATGGGCTTGGTCAGATAGTCATCAAATCCGGCCTTTGTATATATCTCCCGCATGCCCGATACTGCATTGGCTGTAAGACAGATTACGGGAGTATCCTTATTAGGGGTTTCATCTATGGCCTTCATCTCCCTGAGGGTCTCTATTCCGTCTTTATCAGGCATCATATGATCCAGGAAGATAACGTCATAATGCTTTTGGGTAAAAAGAGCTATACACTCATCACCGCTTTCTGCGGTGTCGATCTGAAGAGCTGTCTGCTTAAGGAGGTTTGTGAATACCGTGAGATTGACGGGTGTATCATCAACCACAAGGACTCTGGCGTGGGGAGCAGTGAACTTCTCGTGATAGTTCACACGCTCTTTAAGCGAGCGGTAGAATGCTTCCTCATAATTACCCACCGGATCCCATTTAATGACCTTCTGCTCGATCTCAAAAGAAAAAACGGAGCCCCTGCCGTATTCACTTTTGACCTCGAGGCTGCTTCCCATCATGGCAAGGAACCTCTGGACAATAGTCATTCCGAGCCCTGTGCCCTCGATGTTTCTGTTGCTCTTTTCATCAATGCGCTCAAAAGCGACAAACAGTCTGTCCATATCTTCAGGCTTTATGCCTATTCCGGTGTCCTGAACGCTCACTCTCAGCATTATCGAATCGGGTTTGTCCTCTATCCTGCGAGAATTCAGAGAAAAGGTCACGGAGCCCTGTTTGGTATATTTCACGGCATTCGAAAGAACATTTATGATGATCTGTTTGATCCTCACCTCGTCCCCGTTTAAGACCGTCGGGATATTTCTGTCAACATCAAGGTTAAAGGACAGGCCCTTGTCTTCAGCCTTTTTCTGCACCATATTTACAAGATCATTGAGAAGTGAGACAAAACTGTAATCCACGTTGATGATCTCCATTTTGCCCGCTTCTATCTTGGAGAAATCAAGGATATCATTGATGATGCCAAGCAGCGTATTCCCGGCGGTCCTGATATTCTCCGAATACATCCTGACGTTTTCATCAAGTGACTCCCTGAGTACCATCTCGTTAAGGCCCAGTATGGCGTTCATAGGTGTACGGATGTCGTGGGACATGGTGGAAAGAAAGTACGACTTGGCCTCGTTGGCCTGATTTGCCTGCTGGGCAGCTTCAGAGAGCTTCAGATTGTAACTCATCAAAACGATGGAATTAAAGATCAGAAGAGCCGCAAAGCCGCAGGATGCTATGCCAAGCAAAAGCCAGTCTATGGACCTGCTTGTCACCAGGTCGTCTGCAGGAATATAGGCCAGAAGTGACCAGGTCTTCATGGTTTCAAGGGGAGTATACGCCAGTATGCAGTCCTCTCCCTTGACGTTCTTTATGGTCATGGTGCCGGTTCCGCCGGTTATCTCCCTGATGACGTTCTCGTATTCCTCGGCCGTGGATTCATTATATGACTTGTAGTACTCAAAGAAATTTTTGTTTTTGAAGGATTTACCGTGAACAACGTAGTTGCCTTCCTGGTCCACCAGGCTGATCTCAACGTTCTCATACTCTCCCTTTAAAAAGACCAGCTTCTGCTCAAGGGTGCTGAGAGGAACCACACGCATTAAAAGGCCCTTTTTAAGGCTCCCGCTCTCCCTGTCAAGGACAGTCACATAGTTTAAAAATGCAATCGACTGCACTCCGCTCATGGGATTGGTGTAGGCCCTGGTGAGATTGACAACGTCCGTATCGCTGCTCACATTTTCAAGATTGTCAAATATACTTATTCTCTTGTAGGAAACATTAAATTCACCGGGATCCGATACACTGGCTGTGGTGGAGATCCCCGACATTTCCGGACTTTCGGGAAAAATAAGATGCCCCTCTATCTCCGGAGATATTTTGACCTTTCTGATATAGGATATTGCCTCATCTGCAGTCATGGGATTTCCATCTTGCGCGGAACTGTTGACATAGTTCGCCCATATATCACAGAGATGCTGCTCATCCTCAAGGTAGTTGACGATGATCTGATTCGTGGTGGTGGTCATCTGTTCAAAGGCCACGATCCCATTACTTCTACTCTCCTCCGCCTTGGAATTGGCATATCGGAAGATAAAGAACAGTATGAACCCCATTATCAGGAGATTTATTATTATGACTGCCCTTCTTTTCAAGCTCTGCCCTCCGGTGTTTGGTATAACTATATTATGCCATAAATGCGGCAAACTTGCCCGTTACTGGTCAGGAACTGAACAATAACAAGCTTTACCGGTCTATTGCTCCAAGGATCAGGTCGGCAAGTCCGTCGTGGTCGTTGTCCCGCTCCGTCACCACATCAGCAGCCTCCTTGACAGCATCCGTGGCGTTTAGCATTGCTATCCCGCAGCCTGCCGCCTCTATCATGGATATGTCGTTCTGCTCATCCCCTGCGGCATAGGTGTCCTTTATATCAACCCCCAGAAAACCGGAGAGACGCTTAACCACGCTTCCCTTGCCGGCATCGGAGGGGAATATCTCAAGGTAATAGGGATTGGAATAAAGAAGAGTGAGCCTGTCTCCCACCATCTCCTGAAGAGCCTGCCTGAACCGCTCCTGTCTGTCATGGTCATGAAGCTCTATCGCTATCATCTTGGAGGGGTCCCCGGTCATCTCCTTTGTCACATCCCTTGTGATAAGAAGAGGCGTCTTTATGACCCTTCTGTAATACTTAAGGCACTCATTGTCATGCCTTGAGAGGATGTGGTCCTCATTGTAGGTGTGGCAGTGAACGCCGTACTCCTCCGCGAGGTCAAGGATCTTATCCACAAGCTCCATGGGAACTCCGGACCTGAAAACGTATCTGTCCTCGTCAACACTGTAGATCTGCGTCCCGTTGGAGCCACACAGAAAGCTCCCCTTAAAATCCAGGTTCAGCCCCTTATATACAGCCCTTGCGCTCTCAATGGCCCTTCCTGTATTTATGCAAAAATAGTTGCCTGCATCCGTGAACTTTCTCAAAGCCTCCAGAGTCTTTAATGATATCCTCTTGTCTGAGGTTAAAAGAGTCCCGTCCAGGTCAAAGAAAAAAATCTTTTTTCCCATTGCAAAATGCTCCTGTCTGAATGAATAAAGAGCTTAAAGACATAATCCTTAAGCTCTCTAACATTAACATAATATATGCTTTTGTTTCAATAAGATCATCCCTCGACAATGAGGTATCTTCCGTCGCCCACGTCAAAGACTTCATCGGCATCAAGGACATTGCCGCCCTCGGTGTCAACACCGGTCTCCTCAAAGTATTCCTCAACCTCTTCGATGCCGTCTACAACAACAGCCATTGAATCTTCAAGGAAAGCTTCAGCTTCCTCCATATTCTCTGCTACATCTTCCGGGAAAAGCTGACCCTGATTTTCCAAAAAACATCTGAGAACCGCATCATCGTATTCGTGCATAAAAAACCTCCGAATCATGTCAAATTAATGAGTGATTTTTGAGTTCCCGGTAAAGTGCCGCCACGGGCAGCCCCACTACATTGTAATAGTCTCCCTCAATGCCTGTGATGTACCTGGAAAAAAGTCCCTGTATGCCATAGGCGCCGGCCTTATCAAGAGGCTCACCGCTGCGGGCATATTCTTTGATCTCTTCCTGAGTCATCTTAGCCACATGCACCCTTGTACACTCGGTAAAAGAAAAGTTTCTGACCTCTCCGTTATGAGAATAAAAGCATGTGACTCCGGAATAGACGTCGTGCTCTCTGCCTGAAAGCATACCGATCATCCTTGCGGCATCCGGTTCATCCTGCGGCTTGCCAAGAACTTCATGATTATATGATACAACGGTGTCTGCGCCTATTACAACAAGTCCGTCGCCGCTATCCGTTAAAACTTTATAAAATATTTCGGAAGCTTTTTGAAAAGAAAGCTCCTTCACAATTTCAGAGGGTTCACAGCTTTCCGGGCTTTCCTCTGAAACTGCGGGTATTATGTCAAATTCCGGTATCACCCTGACAAGAAGTTCCCTTCTTCTTGGGGATCCGGAGGCAAGTACATATCTCATTTTCCCTCCAATAGATATCCTCTTTATCTGTATTCAGGCGTTGGGATTCATCTCCGGTATAAAGACCCTGCTGCCTGCTGTGTCCTTCTTTTTAACGGCCTTCAGAGCCTCCTGACCAAATATCTTCTGGGAGTTGATCCTCTCGCCCTCATCAGTATCCTTAAGAGCCTTCTTGACATAGATTCCCTTTCCGTTCATGACATGGGCCTTCTCGGTGTCCCTAAGCTCAAGATCAAGTATATTCCAGATCTTGCTTCTTAGCTTCTCATCCTCCACCGGGAATAATATCTCGACTCTTCTCTCAAGGTTTCTTGGCATCCAGTCCGCACTGCTAGCGTAGTACTCGGGGCTTCCGCCGTTCTCAAAATAGAATATCCTGCTGTGCTCAAGGAAATTCCCGACTATGGACCTCACGGTTATGTTATCGCTAACACCAGGAACTCCTGCCCGCAAACAGCAGATTCCCCTTACTATCAGATCGATCCTGACTCCGGCCTGGCTTGCCTTGTAGAGTTCTGCTATCACGTCCTTGTGGCAGATGGCATTCATCTTGGCGATTATCCTTGCGCTCTCCCCTGCTCTGGCATGATCTGCCTCTCTTCTTATGAGATCGATTATCCTGTCCTTGAGCCAGAGAGGTGCCACTGAGAGCTTGTTCCATCCAAGAGGCTCTGAGTAGCCTGACAGCATATTGAAGACTGCGGTAGCATCCTCACCGATTGACGGAGAGCAGGTAAAGAGTCCCACATCCGTGTACTGCTTGGCAGTGGAGTCATTGTAGTTGCCCGTGCCAAGATGCACGTAGCGCATTATGCCGTCTTCCTGCCTTCTTACAACAAGAGTTATCTTGCAGTGAGTCTTAAGTCCAACAAGACCGTATATTACGTGGCATCCTGCTTTTTCAAGCATCCTCGCCCAGACAATGTTGTTCTCCTCATCAAATCTCGCCTTGAGCTCCACAAGTACAGTTACCTGTTTGCCGTTATCCGCTGCCTTGGCAAGAGCTGCTATGATTGGCGAGTTGCCGCTGACCCTGTAGAGTGTCTGCTTTATGGCAAGAACATCCGGGTCCTGCGCTGCGCTCTCAACGAACCTGACCACGTTTTCAAAAGTCTGGTAGGGATGATGCATAAGAACATCTCCCCTCATAATCACATCGAAGATATTCTCCCCGCCCTCAAACTCAGGGACCGGCTGCGGCGGCAGATAGCTGTGCTCCTTGAGTTCATCAAAGCCCTCAAGCTTGTACATCTTCATGAGAAACGTCAGGTCAAGGGGACCGTCTATTGTATATATCTCGTTGTCATCTACCTTAAGCTCATCGGCAATGAATTTGAGAAGCTTTTTGTCCGTTCCCTTTGGAACCTCAAGCCTTATCGCCTCGCCCCACTGCCTCTTTTTGATCTGTTTCTCTATCTCTTTTAAAAGATCTTCCGCTTCGTCCTCATCTATGGACAGGTCGGCATTCCTTCCAACCCTGTAGGCTGCGCTTGTGAGTATGTCGTAGTTGAGGAAGAGTTTAGACATGTTCCTCTTAATTATCTGCTCAAGAAGCATGACCTTCCTCGGACATATCCCGTTGTCTTCACAGGGAATCTCAAAGACTCTCGGAAGTACGTCAGGCACCTGAACGGTTGCGAAATCCACATCATCCCTGCCCTCTTTTTTCTTAAGAAGTGCTCCGATATTCAGGGACTTATTCCTTATCAGAGGGAAGGGTCTTGAAGAGTCCACAGCCATGGGCGTGAGGACCGGATATACGAATTCATCAAAATATCTGTCCACGTATCTTAAGTCGCTCTCGGAAAGGTCGCTTCCGTCGGTAAAAGCCATGCGGTTTTCCAATAGTTCCGGTATGAGGTGTTTGTTGAGCACTTCATACTGCTTGTCCACAAAAGAATGGACCTTTAAGAGTACTGCCTCTATCTGCTCCGTAGGTGTCATACCCGCAATGTCAGGCTTTTTATAACCGGCATTGACCATGTCCTTGAGGGATGCAACCCTGACCATGAAGAACTCATCGAGATTACTTGCGGAAATGGCAAGGAACTTGAGTCTCTCAAAAAGAGGATTGGTCTCGTCCTCAGCCTCCGACAGCACCCTTTCGTTAAACTGAATCCATGAGAGCTCCCTGTTGATGTAGAGCTCAGGCTTATCAAAATCTGTTATCATTTTCTCTTTTGCCATTCTGCCTCCTGTTCAGACGTTTTTCTTCTGTCTGATTACCGGTCTGATGCCGAATACTTCCTCAAAAAAAGCTGCCCTGTTGTTAAAAAGTCCCTTCTCGAGGGTGATGTCATCCCTGGTATCGATGTTTATTATCATATCCCTGTCTTTTACAGTCACCCTGACATCCTTAAACTTCTGTTTATGGGTCCTGTCAAGACTGTTGGTGACCCTAAGAATCGCAGTCAGCTTGGCGACAACGAGATAGTCCTCGTAGGAAAGCCCCTCAAGGTATCTGCTTCTGTCTCCGAAGTGATCAAATTCCTCGTGGTTGTATCTGACCACATTGGCTACTATTGCCCTCTCCTTGTGAGAGAGACCGATGATCTCAGTGGACATGATGATATTAAAACAGCAGTCCCCAAGATTGATCATGCTTATGTACTTGCCGCAGTCATGGAGCATAGTCGCAACCTGCAAAAGAAGCCTCTCCCTCTTTCCAAGTCCGTGGAATTTCCTGGTGTTGTCAAAGATCTCCGAAGCGATCTTCCAGAGGGTCTCTCTCCTTGATTTGCTGCCCATGTATCTCTTAGAAATGTTCTGGGCGCAGGATATTATGTCGTGTTCAAAATCATGCGGAGCCTTTATGAAGTTCTTTTTCTCTGCGTACTCATAAGCTATGCCGTCGCACAGTGTGACGCCTGGAGCCCAGAGATTCTCTGCCTTGGTGATTTCCAGAATGCACTGGATGAGGATAGCCGACACGTAGAGAAGAGGTATGTTCTCCTCCGGCATTCCCAGCTTCTTGGCAACTGCCGGTGCGTTGATGTCCTTGGCGCCGTCGAGAAAAGCGTTGTACTCAGCCCTTGTGGCAAAGCCCTCGTCGCCGGTCCTGGCCTTTATCCTTCGAAGCACAGGAGATACATAGTCGTCTATTATGATGAGGTTCTCGATCTTCCTGTCCTTGAGATACATTTTGGAAAAGACGGCAAGCTGAGTGTTGACAAGCTCGGATATAAGTTCAAAATACCTCTGCCTCGTGGCATTGACGGTATTCATAATCGCATGGAGCCTTAAAACTCCCGTCTTGAGGTTCTGGGTTGCGATCAGGGCATCTTTTTCAAAGAGGGATATCTGTATACTCCCTCCGCCTATGTCTATGATGGCTGTAGGCTTTTTGATGAATTCATGGAACTGCTCACCTTTAAGGGCGATGGACTTGTAGTCGAGAAACCTCTGCTCTGAGTTGCTAAGGACATCCACCTGTATGTGGGTCCTCTGCCTTATGAGCTCCTGAAGTACTACAAAATCCCTTGTCTCCCTGATGGCACTTGTTCCGTAGGCCTTGTAGTTCCTGGCGCCATAAGTCTTCATAACCTGTCTGAACTCGCCGAGGATCTTGATCATCTCATCCACATGCCGGCTTCCGATCTTGCCGGTGGCGTAGGTCTCAGACCCCAGATCCATTCTGTGTCTTATGTGGTCGATCTCCTTGACGCCCCTCTTGTCCGAGAGTTCAAAAATCTTAAGGGCCATTTCATATGAGCCGACATCAATTGCAGCAAATACTTCTCCGTTCATATCTGCTCCTTCCAAGTCATCAGTAATTGCCAAGTATCTTCATCATCCTGGCTTCCTCGCGAATTCCCCTCAGGGCATTCTTGACGGCACTGTCCTCAAGGCTGCCCTCTATATCTATAAAAAAGCGGTACTCCCAGTTCCTGTCCTCTATCGGACGGGACTGTATCTTGGTCATATTGAGATTGTTGTAGATAAAATGTGACATTATGTGGTAAAGAGCTCCCGCTTCATGCGGAATCTCCAGACACAGGCTGACCTTGCCCGATCCCTCAAGGTATACTTTCTGGTTGGTTACCACGATGAATCTCGTGGAATTGGACTGCGCCTGATTTATACCTTCCGCAAGTATCTCAAGTCCGTAGATATCGGCTGCTCTTTTGCCTGCGATCGCAGCCTTGTGTATATCCCCGGACTTAGCTACCTTGTCGGCAGCAAAAGCATTGTTCTTCATGCTGATCTGCTCCATGTAGCTGTGTTCCGACAAAAACCTTGCAGACTGCATAAGGGACTGAGGATGTGAATACACGGTGGTTATGTCCTCTATCCGTGCTCCCTTAAGTCCCAGAAGGCAGTGGCGTATATCGATGATCTGCTCCCCGACGATATAACTCTCGTACTCGGTCAGAAGGTCGTACACTTCGCTCACAACTCCCGCCGTAGAATTCTCAATGGGAAGTACTGCGTAGTCTGCGCTTCCGTCCTCAAGTGCGCCGAAGGCATCTCGGAAAGTCTCCACATGAAAAGAATGAACACCCTCCCCGAAGAACCTGGCAGTAGCCGCCTCGGAATATGCCCCTTCCGCTCCCTGGTAGCAGACCCTTGCATTGTCCCTGTCAAGGCTCTTTACCGGGATGAACGGGAGTCTTAAGGATGCTCCCTCCTCCTGAAGCTTCTTGTACTGGAGCTTCCTGCTCATGGACATGATCTGTGAAAAGAGCTCCTCAACTCCTGTCCTGTTGAAGTCTGAGTGGGCAAGTTCCTTCACCGCCCTTATCTTCTGGATCTCTCTGTCCCTGTCGTAGACTTTTTTGCCACTTGCTATCTTGTAATCCGCAATCTCCTCCGAGACTTTCATCCTCTCTTCATAGAGCTTAACAATCTCTGAATCAATGCGGTCAATCTTTGTTCTGAGTTCGTTTAAATCCATGTGTTTCTCCTTGGTTGTCATCTATAGATAAATGATAAACGAAATATTTCTTGATAGCAAGAAGGTGCGTAGCTATAATGGTTATTGGAGGAACTAACGATGGATAAAAAATTTCTTATATTTTTTATTGTCCTGCTTCTGTGCGTAACGGGCTTCGGTGTCTATTATTATCTTGATAAGAGAGTCCCGTTAGATCCTGAAAATGTCGGTAATTCTGCCGGCAATCTTCACAACGGCGGTTATTTTTTTGAAATGGACGACAAGGTCTATTTTGCCAATGCTTCAGACAACTACTGTCTCTACAGCATGAACTTAGACGAGTCCAAGCCAAAGCGTTTAACGACCATGGGCGCCAAGTACATAAACGGCGCGGATGGTTTCCTTTATTTTTATATGGATTCCACAGCCAAGGCATCCAAGGTCAAGGGACTTGGAGCTGCCACCAATCAGTTCGGAATCTACAGATGCAAGGTCAGCGGAAGGGATCAGACATGTCTTCTTCGTGACTTCTGCGGCGAGCTTCAGCTCTGCGGAGAGTACCTCTACTTCCAGATCAAGACAGATGGAACCCTCAACAAGATGAAGTGCAACAAGACGGAACAGAGCCTTGTTTCCCAGGAACTGGTTTCACCATTCTGCTATGAAAACGGTATCATCTACTACACGGGAGTAAGAAACGATCACGATATACATGCGATGGACACGAGAAGCGGTGATATGGTCACCACTGCTCTCTCCGGCAATTTCTTCTATCCTGTGGCTCAGGATGGTTACATCTATTACATGAACGGCGATTCCAATTACAGCATCTGGAGAGCTTCTCTCATCACAGGAGAGAAGCAGCTTGTGACCTCTGACAGAGCTGACTGCTTTACCATGGACAGGAATCACATCTACTATTCTTTCTCCAATGCAGATGCTCCCTCCTTAAGGAGATGCAATCTCGATGGTTCCGACAAGGTGATCCTCTACAACGGAATTGTCAACAGCATCAACCTCACTTCCAAGTATGTTTACTTCAAAGTTTACGGAGATGACACTCTCTTCTACCACATGCCCCTCGACGGGTCAGCAGCTGCATCTCCTTTTATAGTAGCTTCCAAATAGCCTATAAGCGCGTATTCTTTTTATTAAGGATACGCGCTTACATTAAATACAAACAAAAAGATGGGAGAACGTATGGAAAAACTTAGACACATGATGAACCCCCTCGACTTTTCCGTTCAGGAGCTGGAGGATCTCTTTAATCTTGCAGGCAGCATCGAGAGGGACTTACCGGGCTACTCACACAAATGCGACGGCAAGATCCTTGCCACCTGCTTCTATGAACCAAGTACAAGGACAAGGCTGTCTTTTGAAACAGCCATGATCCGCCTCGGGGGACAGGTCATCGGCTTTGC